>CAYGHY010000203.1:0-5578 GCA_964349435.1 uncultured Oscillospiraceae bacterium | reverse complement strand
CTGAATATATTAGCAAATATAAAGTTCTAATCCCGCGTTCTGGAAATCCTGGAAGTACTATTATAGGGAAGCCAAAGATAAGTGAACCTGGATCTTGTAGCTCAAACACTTATGTTCTATTGTTGTTGCCCGATATCAGTGAACAAAAGAAAATTGCATATAACGTCTTATCTTATCTTTATACAAATTTCCTGCGCTTTCTTGTGTCAGTAAAGACTAGTACACAAGATATGCCGCCTAAAGCATACATTTTTGTCCCCCTCCAAGACTTCTCCAAACCTTGGACCGATGCCGAGCTTTATGCCAAATATGGCCTCACCGAAGAGGAAATCGCCTTCATTGAAAGCATGATCAGACCAATGGACACAGAAGGCGGTGAAGACAATGGCTGACCAGCTAGACCTGTATGTATCAGAAAAAACCCAGGCCAAACCGATGGTCTATGCCTATGCTGACAAACACTACCCCGGCATGCTGAAGGTGGGCTATACCGCGAGGGATGTTGCACATCGGGTAGCCCAGCAATACCCTACTATTGTGCCAGGTGGGAGGCCCTATAATATCGTTTTCCAGGACAGCGCTATGTACGAGGATGGAGGTGTGTTTTCCGATCATGACCTGCATCGAGTGCTGCGTAAAAGAAGCATCCCTCACAAGGATGGAGAATGGTTTGCCTGTACGACGGAACAAGTGAAGGCGGCCTACCTCGCGCTCAAGTACAAGCAAATTAACGAGGAAAATAGGGACTGGGATTTTGTTATGCGCCCGGAGCAGCGAGAGGCAGTGGAGAAGACTGCCCTGTACTACCGCTCCGCCAGGCAGGATTACCCGGGGCAGGCGCCCAGGTTCCTCTGGAACGCCAAGATGCGCTTTGGTAAAACCTTCGCAGCCTATCAACTGGCTAAAAAACTGGGGTTCAAACATGTGCTGGTGATGACTTTCAAACCCGCGGTGGAGAGCGCTTGGGCGGAGGACCTTCAGCGGCATCTGGATTTTTCTGGATGGCAGTTTATTAGCCGACCCAAGACCAGCCAGGAGCCGGGTATTGATGAGCAGTACGAGCGAGCGGACAAGGGCAGGCCCATCATCTGCTTTGGCAGCTTCCAGGACTTTTTGGGGGAAAAGTCAACCGGCGGTATTAAGGCCCGCAACGAATGGGTGCACGCTACTAACTGGGACCTGGTCATCTTTGATGAGTACCATTTCGGCGCCTGGCGGGACAACGCAAGAAAGCTCTTTCTTGATGAAGACGAGGATAGTTTTGATGCCCTGGACCTGGAGCAGTACAAAACGGAAGAAGCCGACAACGCTTACAATGAAACTTTCCTACCCATCACAACGAATCACTACCTTTTTCTCTCCGGCACGCCTTTCAGGGCCCTGAACACTGGGGAGTTTTTGGAAGAGCAGATCTACAGCTGGACCTATTCCGACGAACAGCAGGCCAAGGCATCTTGGGGCGATGAGCCAGATAACCCCTACCGCGCCCTGCCCCGCATGGTGATGCTCACCTACCGTATGCCTGAGGAGTTGCGCCGGGTGGCGGAAAAGGGAGAGTTTAACGAGTTTGATCTGAACCTCTTTTTCAAGGCCGAGGGCCGCGGCAAGAACGCAAAATTCATCTATGAAGACGAGGTGCAGAAGTGGTTGGGGCTCATACGCGGCGCCTACCTTCCCGCCAGCATGGATGACATGAAGCTGGGCGGCAAGCCCGCTATGCCTTTCAGTGATGCCCGATTGTTGAGCGTGCTCAACCACACCTTCTGGTTCCTGCCGGATGTGGCCAGCTGCGAGGCCATGGCCAACCTGATGCGACAAAGGCAAAATGTTTTTTACCATGAATACAAGATTAATGTTTGCGCAGGCTTTGGCGCTGGCATTGGCCTGCAGGCCCTGGGTCCGGTGCGCAAAAGCATGGAAGAGCCCTTGCAGAGTAAATCCATCACCCTGTCCTGCGGCAAACTGACCACCGGGGTCACGGTGAAGCCATGGACGGGCATCTTTATGCTGCGCAATCTGCAAAGCCCGGAGACTTACTTTCAGGCGGCTTTCCGGGTGCAAAGCCCCTGGGAGATTGACTCCGGGGACGGCATGGCAGAGATTATCAAGCACAACTGCTATGTGTTTGACTTCGCCCTGGATCGCGCCCTGCGGCAGATTGCTGATTACGGCACCCGGCTGAACGTAAACGAGCCTAATCGCGAGAAAGCCGTTGGCCAGTTTATGAACTTCTTGCCGGTGCTGGCGTACGACGAGGGTGTCATGCGATCCATCGATGCCGGGGAAGTGCTTGACATCGCCCTTCGGGGCACTAGTGCCACCATGCTGGCCAAGCGCTGGGAGAGCGCTTTGCTGGTCAATGTGGACAATGACACCTTGAGAAGAATCATCGCCAATCAGGCTGCCATGGACGCCATCATGCGTATCGAGGGTTTCCGCAGCCTGGGAAGCGGGATACTGGAAACCATCATCAATAAATCCGAATCTGTCAAGAAGGTTAAGAAGGACAAGGAAGACCTGACGCCCAAGGAAAAGAAGGAACTGACACAGGAAGAGAAGGAATATAAGTCCTTGCGCAAGCAGGTGCAGGAGAAACTCATCAAGTTCGCCACCCGCATCCCCGTCTTTATGTACTTGACCGATTACCGGGAAGCTTCCCTGCAAGATGTCATCACCCAGTTGGAGCCAGGACTGTTCAAGGCGGTGACAGGGCTGGATGTGAAGGATTTTGAGCTGCTCGTCAGCCTGAACGTGTTCAATGCCAGCCTGATGGGGGATGCCATTTTCAAGTTCCGCCGCTATGAGGACAGCAGCCTGGACTATACAGGTATCAATCTTCATAAGGATGAGAAAGTTGGTGGCTGGGACAGCAGCATCACACGGGAGGATTTTGACAGAATGTTCGCCCAGCAACAGGCCAGCATGGCCGCTCTTGAAAGGGCGATGGAGGATTTGAGGAGCCTGCCCGCCGCCTTCGAAGCCCAGGATGACAACGAAGAGGAAGAAGAACCGGGTGTACTGGTTCAGAAGAAGACAGCCGGGAAGAGCGCAAAAGTTGTGGTCGAACCTATCAGGAGCGTTACTGTTCCATCCTCATTTAGCCAATCGCAGACAAAGCCTGCTTCACAGACCGACCTACCGTTTGTGTCATTCCCATCTAGGAAACAGGAGCGTGCGCTAATGCAGAGCGTCCCAGTAAAAGATGCGGTGCAATATGCCTGGGTCATGCCCGGGGTACAGGTGGAGCATCGGAAATTCGGGATTGGTCGCGTCATCCGGATGGAAAGGGATCTTGCTGTCATCTCATTCAGCGGCGGTGTCAAGAATATGGAGTACCCCGGCGCGTTTGAGCGTGGTATTTTAGTGAGGCCGGAAGAAGAATAGCATATGATCGAAGTGTGGCTGAATACAGATGTTCACATCTCCACCCCCCTTCACGATCGCGGAAGAAAATGGCGAAACTTTGTAGTAGGAGTAGAATTCTATGGAAGCTAAAGGGACATCATTTACGTTTATGCTATCGAGCCTTAGCCTTGAAATACCTTTTTTTCAGCGTAGTTATGTATGGGATCAGAACAATTGGGAAGATTTATTGGAGAATCTTCTGGATAATAGGCAGAGTCACTTTCTTGGTTCAATCATTCTCAAGCAAATTAAAACACCATCCGGCGACCCACCTCGTTGGTCAGTTGTTGACGGCCAGCAAAGGCTGACAACGCTCAGCATCTTGCTGCGTGCCTGCTATGACACGATTCCATTTGAACAGCACGCGGACAAAGAAGTAAAGACCGATGCAGATACAAATTTGAAAACTGTTCTGTTCTATAAATTTGCTTCTCTCAGCAGCAAATACTTAATCAAGATCAAACACTCAATGGTAGATTCAACTGTATATGCACAAGTTGTCAACGGGCATGTTAATCTGGATCAGGTCCGCTTGAAAAGTGAGTTGATCAAGGACGAACAGCCATCCGCAGCAATACTTCAGTGCTATAAATACTTTGTTTTGAAACTGAGGGAAGAACCCAAAAAAGCTGAATATCTATGGAATTTGTTGCTCAATAACAATATTAAAATACTCGTAAAGATTGATTTGGGTTCTGATGAAAATGAGCAAGCAATTTTCGATACTGTCAACACGGCTGGGGTTCGCTTGACCTGTTCGGATACAATAAAGAACGCCATATTCCAGAAATTGATTGAGACCTCTAGTAATGAAACGGCGAAACAAGAAGTCATTGATTTATATAGAAAGACGTGGGAGAAAACGTTTGCGTGTAATGAAGAGACTATCGCATATTGGGCTGCTCAGCAATCATTAGGGAGAATCATGCGAGACAGGCTTGAGATACTTTTACATGCCATCGCGTTGATAAAGCGTTTCTATGACCCCACAATTCACCGAATGGCTGACCTTGCTGAACAATACAAGCAATTTGCGAGCGAACTAGATAGAGAGGCTATTTTCTCTTTCATTAGTGAAATATGCACATATGCTGAGATATTCAGTAGATTCATGTATTTGTCTGCTCCATCCACATTATATAAATATAGCAATCATCTTCAACGACTTTTCCATGTCCTTGATATCTGCGATGTTTCTACATTCCATGCCTATATCCTTAAGCTTCTTAAGGACCATAATTTGCAGGAAGAGGACGCTCTATCGCAAGAACTAATAAATGAAGTTCGCAATATTGAACGATTGGTAATACGACATGTTATATGCGGCGTTTCTATGAAAAACTTCAATAAGGACTGTATTGACCTCATTTCCGGGAAACGCACATCTTTTGAGATGCTGCAAGAAAAACAAGATGAACTTGGTGATATGAATATAAAAGCGGCTCTTCGCAGAATGACTTCCAACAAAATTGCATCGCTCGTTTTATTCTGGATTGAGCTAATGCGCAGGAGCGCGGACAATAAACTTGAACGAGATCTCAAGTACAACTTCTCTCTTGAGCACATAATGCCACAAAGATGGAGCGAGTTTTGGCCAATTCACTGTCCCAAAGTGGTCGAAGCGATTTCGGGTGAGGTGATTGAGGATGATGACAAAGCGACTGGAGAACGACAGGTCGCTGTGTTCGAACTGGGAAATATGACTCTTTTGCTTTCCAGCCTAAACACATCGCTTCGAAATTATGAACTATGTAGAAAAATCAAGGGAGAAGGTAAAAAGCGTGGTATCGAGTATTACGCCTCCAACTTAACGATCACGAGGGAAATTTTGGATACATATAGTCAAGCTCCCATCTGGAATGAACAACTAATCCGGAAGCGAACGGAAGTCCTGACAGCAGACTTCCTGAGGATTTGGTAACCCCCCAATTTCACATCGTTTGGAACTGGGCGTGAAAGTACCCTACACAAATATTGTTGCTAGCATAAGCATTCTTGGTTGATTACCAAAAACTGTACTGTCCTTAAGTGATGTCATGTTGGGAGGTAGACTATATGACTGCGTTTACAATGCTTACTGACGAATTAATGAATACCAGTATTCGTAATGCTAAGCGAAGAGTAGTGTATATTGCGCCAGGTATTTGGCCTTCCATAGCTAAAGCAATAACAG
>CAYGHY010000202.1:0-5584 GCA_964349435.1 uncultured Oscillospiraceae bacterium | reverse complement strand
TTGCCAACCGGCAGAATGCCGTTGTCTTTCATGATCTGCGCAAACAGGCGCGCGACCGTTGTCTTGGCTGTCCCGGGATTGCCGGTAAACACCATGTGCATAGGCAGATTGTCCATCGCCGCGCCTTTGCATCTGAACAGGTTTTGGGCTTTGCAGTAGTTCAGCATTTGATCCATAACGCTTTTTGCTTCCTGTAAACCGACCATGCGCTGCAGCTGATCGTATGCGCCTGGCTGCACGACGGATTGCCTGTTCGGCGGAGTAATTGATTTATGATCAATTGAAGCGTACTGAGGGTAGGCAACCTTCTTGAGGTAATCATCATACCAATTGCCAAAATGCTCCTGCAATTCTGACATGGAGAACCTTTCACGGTCCGCTTTGATCCAACCCATCAGGCTTTCATCCGGCACCACATTCACATCATCAGCCAGGTTCAGCAGATAGGATATTGCATCTTCTTTTTCAAGGCCTTCTTTGGCAATCTGTATAAAGGCAAAGGAAGGCAAGCGTTCCAAGATACCCTCGCGAACAGCCTTCTGGGCTGGCGATACACAGATGATTGTCAGCACCTTGTGCTTGAAGCTGTTCATGGCGCCGCAGATTATATCAAGGGCAGCCTCTTCCGGCGGTCCCGGATCCTCATGCCCTCTGTCACCTGAGACATAGTCAATCACGCATGTTCCCCCACCACAGGAATCAAATATGTTTTGCAGCAATGATTCATTGATCGGCTCAACAGAAGCATACTTCCTGATGATATACCGCTTGCTTCTGACGCGCTTGTTGGCATGCAGGGCACAAAGCAGCAAATCTGCCATCTGAAGGTGCTGGTCACTACAATCCATTTCTATGATGTAATGCACCGGATGACCGGAATATGGGACGGCGCTGCTCTGCTGATAAATCCTTTCTATTTCATCTTTGAAGCCTGGTGTATTGGAAAACAAGGCCGCCTGCTTCAGCACATCCTCCTTGTTTACATTTGAATGAATCATCTTTTCCATCATGATGTTTTTCCCAATCCAGCGAATTCCAAGTTCATCCAGCACAGCGTCACCATTGGTCACATACCCTCTGTCTTCGGCAGTGCGCAGAGTTCTCGTCGCGGCGGAGCACGTGATCTCATTTGTCTCAATTGTGTCCGGCTCTATGCAGAGAAGACGAAGAAACGCGCGGACAGGTTCATTGATGGATTGCTTTTTGAGACTTTCGTTGCTGATCATGGCAATGCACATCAGTCTGCTGTCCATTATCGTCTCAACAAAGATAAACAATGCGTCTTCTGACTGTTCATAGAATCGCTTGCTCGCAATCGGCGCTGACTGCGTCAATTCCAAAAGTTCATTTTCAACATTCTCAATATGGAATCTAACAGCTACTGAGAAGAACAGCATTAATTGGCACCTCCGTCTCTTTATGCCTTCATGATACTTGGAGAGGTGTTCTATAAATGTCCCATCCTGTCAGCTACACTATAATCAAATATTGGGAAGGAAAGTTTGACATGTCACTGAAAAATCGTTATTCTGCTCTCAAAGAAAAAGTCAGATCAAGGAAAGAAGATTTCGCCAGCCTCATGCGTTTTGTGGAAACACAGACTGCTTATCTGAGCGCGCCAGCCTCCACAAGATTCCATCTTTGCAGGGAGCAAGGCCTGCTGGAACACAGCGTGAATGTCGCGGAAACACTGCTGCTTTTGAGAGAGACCTTGATGCCGGCGCTCAGCGAAGAAAGCTGCGTGATCGTTGCTCTGCTGCACGACCTGGGAAAGGCAGGTGTACCGGGGCAGCCGCAATATATCGAGAACCTGCCAAGCGAGAAACAACAGCGCTACGGTTATTCCGCAAATACCCCGTTTCGTTTCAACACCCAATTGACGTATCTCAGTGTGCCCGTTCGAAGCTTATATCTCATCCTGCCTTATCTGCCGCTGACGCAGGAGGAGGCGCAGGCGATTGCCTACCATGACGGGCAATATGTACAGGAGAACAAAGGTGTGGCAACCCGGGAATGTCCACTGACCCTGTTGCTGCAATACGCAGACAACTGGAGTGGGTTTATAATGGAGGAGAAGAAACTATGAGCAACACCAGCAAAGGACCGGGTGTAAAGGGAAGCAAGTATTGGATGCAGCATTTTGTGAACACCAAGGATGTAGAACTGCTTAATGACAAAATCCTAATGGAGGATCCCAGTATCAAAAGACTTGTCTGGCGCTCTCCCCTTAAAAAAGAATCCTACGGTGAATATAGAACCGGCAACATCCCCTCTATAATTCCCGTAGACATTGACTTTTGGCCATCCCAAGGCCCGTGGTGGGACGCTGTTGCGACCTTTGATAACGAGGGAATCCTGCTGGTTGAGGCCAAAGCGCACCTCAGTGAAATCAAGTCAAAGTGCAGGGCTTCAAACCCAGACAGTGTCAATAAAATCAAGTCCGCCATGCAAAGGACCCATAAGGTACTTGCGCCTGCGAAAGCCTACGATGAAATAATCTGGTTCTCAAAATACTATCAATTGGCAAATAGGCTGGTGTTTCTTCACCATTTGAAAGAGCAAGGAAAGAATGTCCGGCTACTGCTATTGAACTTCGTAAATGACTGGACGCATATACCCACTGAGGAAAAGGAGTGGCGCGATCATTCAGAAATTGTATGGAAAGAGATGATTGGCACCTATCAAGTACCTCAAGGCGTGTTGGAGATTCTTCTTGAGGTTAAACCAAAACAATGATGACAATGTTGGTCGTTCCTTAGCGTAGTCTCCTAAACTAGTAAATAGAGTCAATAAAGCTCACAGAAGGAATTCAAATGCTTCCACGATACCTGACAAAATCAAGATTCCAACTGGCGATGCAGTGCAAGACGAAGTTGTTCTATCATGGAAAGCCTGAATACGCAAACCAGAGCATTGAGGATCCTTTTTTGCTCTCCCTGGCTGAAGGAGGATTCCAGGTTGGCGCGCTGGCGAAGTGTTATTTCCCCGGTGGATATGAAGTTGAATCCAAAAACCCTGAGGATGCCTTGCGACTGACAAGCGAGCTGATGCAGCAAAAGGATATCATCCTCTTTGAAGCGGCTTTCCTTCATGGGAACCTGTTTGTCAGGACAGATATTCTGGTCAAGCGAGGCAAGCAACTTGAGCTGATCGAGGTAAAAGCGAAATCCTTTGACCCGTATAAGGACAGTTTTCTGGATAAGAAGAGCAAAGTGTCAGGAGATTGGTCTGAGTATCTGTATGATGTAGCGTTCCAAAAGCATGTGCTCAACCTGGCGCTGCCCGGCTATGAGATACAAGCATACTTGATGCTGGCGGATAAGAATTCCCGCTGTCCTGCCGACGGCCTCAACCAGATGTTCCGCATTGCAAAGGACGAACTGGGCAGAAAGCGCGTCAAAATATCCGCAAGCCTGAAACCCGAACACCTTGTTCCCCCGATTCTAACCAAAGTGAATGCCGATACCTGCTGCAAACAGATATTTGAGACGAGGATGGATTTTTGCGGGGAAGATATCAGCTTCGCCGACTTCGCGGAAAGAGTCGCTGACAGCTACAAAAAGAATGTAAAGATAAAGAGTTCCCCTTCCCGTATCTGCAAGGGATGTGAGTTCCAGGCGACAGATGAGGAGCTGATACTCGGCCTGAAGAGCGGGATACACGAGTGCTGGAAGGAGAGCCTGGGCTGGCAGGACGAGGATTTCAAGGAGCAGACGGTCCTGGACATCTGGAACTTCAGGAGGAAGGATGCGCTGATCCAGGAGGGGCGTATCAAGCTGAAGGAAGTTACACAGCAGGATATTCTCCCAAAAGAAGACAAGAAACCCGGCTTGTCACAAAGCCAAAGGCAATGGCTGCAGGTAGAGAAAAGTCAGCAAGATGACCCCAGCCAATGGGTTGACATTGAAAACCTGTCCAGGGAAATGGACGGATGGAAGTACCCATTACATTTTATAGACTTTGAAACCTCCATGGCTGCAATCCCCTTCAACAAAGGAAGGCATCCCTACGAAGGCATCGCATTCCAATTTTCTCATCATATTGTCAGCCAGGATGGTTCGGTCGAGCACAAGGGCCAGTACCTGAACGCTCAGCCAAGTGTCTTTCCCAATTACGATTTTGTCAGGGCGTTGAAAAGCGAGCTGGATCAGGATGATGGCACCATTTTCCGCTATGCGGCGCATGAGAACACTTTCCTGAACATGATCCACAGGCAGATTCTGGAGGACCCGCGGGATATCCCGGACAGGAAGGGACTTTGCACATTCATTGAGTCCATCACCACATCAGTCAGCAGCAGTCCTCAAGTGTGGGAAGGGCCGCGCAGCATGGTTGACATGTGCGAGCTTGTAAAGCGCTATTATTACAATCCGTCGACCAAGGGCTCCAATTCAATCAAGTACGTGCTTCCCGCTATCCTCAACAGTTCAACCTGGCTGCAGGAGAAATACGCAAAACCAATCTATGGGTCACGGGGCGGCATACCAAGCCTGAACTATCAGAATTGGAAGTGGATAGAGTTTGACGGGACTGGTAATGTCATTGACCCCTACAAACTGCTTCCTGTTATGTTCCGGGATCTTTCAGACAAGGATAATGAGTTATTGAGTGAGGACAACGAAATAAACAACGGCGGGGCCGCGTTGACTGCATATGCAAGAATGCAGTTTGAGGATATGTCTGATTATGAGCGCCAGGAAATACAGGCCGCCTTGTTGAAATACTGTGAGCTGGACACGCTGGCGATGGTGATGATTTTTGAAGGATGGAGGGAGATGATCAAGAGTACAAAATAAGCCAGACAAGTGGTAACAGATCATAAGCAAAATATAGGGAGGATTCGTTATGACTTTGAACCTTTTTAGCAGATTCACATCAAATCCACAATCGCTTGTTAACATGCTGAACCAACCAGGTACCTTCCTCAATGATGTTTATGTGAACCAAATTACGTTTGGCGATGCTATATTGACTATACGACCAAATGACGCTGCTACTGCATACTATAAGGGCAGACAACTGTTCACTGTTGAGAATATGATAACAAGAAGCGAGCCGAAAATTTATAGCCGCTATTTGCCGATTGTGCGATCAGACGTCCTTCTCAAAATCAAAAACACTCAAAGAATTTTGAATAAACAGCCTCTGGGCGAACCTACAATGACTGAAATCCAGTGGCAGAGCAGGGTTCAAACTCAACTAGGGTTTTCCCATGTGCGTCCGGAAATCCTTGATAACATTAAGAAAGATTCATGGCCTGAAGGAACACAGGTGTCCTATCTATATCATTTTTCTCCGCTAACTGTTAACAATGTATCTGAAATCATTCTGTTGGACGTGGAAGCAGCGTTTTCTCATGATGGGACTAGATTGAGCGAACGGATTGATGTTGTGTTGTTTAATACTGTCAAAAGGCAATTGCTTTTTCTCGAAGTTAAGCGCTTGTCAGATCAACGACTTGAATCAAAAGGAGGTAATGATCCAGTAATCGTTTCTCAGCTTAAACAATATCAGTCTGTCATCAACAGCCAAAATTCAAATATTATTGCCCAGTATAATCATGTAATCGAAACCTATAATATTT
>CAYGHY010000201.1:0-5601 GCA_964349435.1 uncultured Oscillospiraceae bacterium | reverse complement strand
GCTTTATTTTTCATTATGAGAATCGGCTTTTATGTTTTATTTTTCATGAATTACAGATAAGAATGCATGCAGAATATGAGCATGTTTACAAGCTTTCTTTTAAGCCTGCCTCTGGACTTTCTTCCTAAGTCTATCCCTGCGTCTCTTCAACTCGTTATATTGCTTATTGCCTGACAGCCCCGCACCAAGGCAGTTTTGAATAGCCCTTTCCACCAGCGCCAGCGCAGAACCGATGTCTTTTGACTTGTGTTCATGATATTTGGCCATTTCCACCAGATGAAAAAGTTCAAAGCCGGGGTTTTCCGATTCTATTGCCTTCCAATGCTCAAGCGCCCTGTCATAACTGCCATTTTTTTTATATAAACCTGTGAGCCGCTTGACTGCCTTCGAGCGTACCTGATATTGCGCAGAACCGGTACATGCTTCCAGGCACTCAAGCATGCAGTCTGTATTACCATGGGCTTCAAAAATCCTGCCCAGGCCAAGGAGCTCGTATCCGCCATCCGTCTCAGAAAGCGGGCTCTGCAGCATGCACGAAAGCCTTGCAAGCAGAGACACCATTGACAGCATATCCAGCTCATTGTGACGTACAACTCTTTTAATATCGGATGCATCCCTGTCCTCAAGGTATTTAAAATAAACAGCCGGAATCTGTTCCCCCGGAATATCATCACCTCTATATTCCTCCAACACATTTTCTTCCAGCGAGGAAAGCTTGCAGCTCTCAAGCTTCAGCCCCCAGACCCTGCGTGAAGGATATAGCAGATCAAGATTTGGCAACTCCCTGAAGGAGGATTTAAGTCTGTTGGAAATAAATCTGCTCTGAAGCAGGTTAATGTCGAAGGATTTTCCGTTAAAAGTAACGAACCCCATATGTCTGGCAAATAATTGCTGCAATTCGGTAAGCATCGCTGCCTCTTCATCATAATCTCTCATAAAGTATTGCCTGATTATAAATACATCTTCTTCAAAAAAACCGACTCCCACCAGAAACGATACCGTACCTGCGCCGCCGGACAACCCTGTAGTCTCGGTATCCAGATACAACAGTCTGCCTGCCTGCAAATCTTCGCAGTCTGTACTTGCAAGTGCGGCAAGAATATCACTGCCTGCTTTAAGTATATCGCCGAGGCTGCAGCCTCCATGCAAATATGATAACGGGTAACGATTCTCGATGACATAGCAGTTGCCCATGTCGTTGGATTGGACACTGCCGGGCACCAGCATATTAATATCTCTGCCATTGTCAAGCGGAGGAACTGATGGCGCTTCTTTTATTCCTTCCTTATAAAGTCCCAGCCTGCTTCTCAAATCCATTTCATCTATCACCTTTAGGACTACAGCAAAAACTACCGAATTATTCTTGCGGAAAAAATGCGTTGAAGCGTTTGCGATTGTTTCTGCAAGGTGCATGAATGCTGATTATATAATCTAGTTTTCGTGTAGATTAGTTCTTAATTCAACTATACTATAACTGCAATCCAAATCATTGTCTGATTATTTCCGTCAGCTTTAATGTCAGTTCCTTAGGGTTGCCCGTTCCCGTAAACTCATTAATCGGGCCTACGCAGGATGGGCATCCGGAATCGCAGACACACAGCCGCACCATGTCGGAGGCGGTTGAAAACAGCTCGTCGTGCAGTTCGTAAAGCTTTTCGCTGAAGCCCACTCCTCCAGGGTAGCTGTCATAAATATATACTGTAGGGCGCTGGGTGAAGGTGGAGCGAACCTGATGCACCACTCTGATGTCCCCGGGATCGCACATCAAATAAATGGGCGCCGCATTGGCCAGCACGTTTGAGATGCCCATAAGACCATTTTGGACATCGGTCTGTGACATTTCAGTTATTTTCTCCGGCAGACTCACCCAATAGGCAGTTGTGTGCATCTCCAGCTCCGGAAGCGTAACCGGGCCTGAACCAATATTTTCATGGGTATGGAGCTTTATTTTCTTGAACATAGTGACCAGAGAGCTGACAGATACTTCACCGCTGCTTCTGCTCACCGGCTTTCCCGAATCCTCACGTAAAACATCAATTACCTTGAGGTCGACTGCCAGGTTTGCATCCGTATAATAATCCACGTTTACCCTTCGCACATACGCCTTTTTGTCTTCAAAGTCCAGCTTTTCCACCTGGTACTGCACTCCCTCGTGCATATATATAGCCTCTTCGTGGAGCAGCATCGGTGCGCTGAAACGGTCTGTCTCACCGATTACATTATGTCTTGGATCGGAAATGTCAATGATGATGAAATTCTCGTTAGATGCACTCCTTAGACTGATTTCATCTGCAGGGAACACATCCGACATCCAGTGCCAGCGCTTGCCCACATGCCTTACCAGTCTTGCCTCCTCCATAAAAGATAATATCTCGGCCGTAGTCTCTACTCCAAACTTTTCCCCGTCCTCAAAGGGAAGCTCAAAAGCAGCGCATTTCATATGGCTGTACAGGATAACCAGGTTATCCGGATTTATTAGACCGTTCTCAGGGCTTTTGCCAAAAAAGTATTTGGGATTGTTGATGATATACTGGTCAAGCGGGCTGCTGTTGGCTACAAGAAATGCGGCAGATACACCGCTTCTGCGTCCCGCGCGCCCAGCCTGCTGCCAAGTGCTTGCAATGGTGCCTGGGTAGCCGCAGATGATGCAGACCTCCAGAGCACCAATATCAATACCAAGCTCGAGTGCATTGGTCGATACCACCCCTGTAATACTTCCCTCTCTGAGACCCCTCTCTATTTCACGCCGCAAATTCGGCAGGTAGCCGCCTCTATAGCCGCGAACTTTCTTGTCCCCGTCCCGGCTGCCACGGTATATATCCTTAAGGTATGTAACCAGTACCTCAACATTCAGTCTGCTCCGTGTGAACACAATCGTTTGTACGCTGTTGCGGATCAGCACCTCAGCCAGACCTGCCGCCTCCAGCATACTGCTCCTTCTGATGCCCAGCTCCCTGTTGACAAGGGGTGGGTTGTAAAAAATGATGTGTTTCTTGCATGAAGGCGCACCGTTGTTGTCTATGAGCTTCATAGCAGCGCCGGTAATCCTGGAAGCCAGCTCCGCAGGATTGGCAATGGTTGCTGAACAGCAAATAAATTGGGGCTTTGAACCATAAAAGTCGCAAATCCTCTTCAGCCTCCTGATCGTATTTGCCAAATGACTTCCGAATACGCCCCTGTAATGATGGATTTCGTCTATCACGATGTATTTAAGATTCTCAAAGAGCTTGGTCCATTTTGTATGATGAGGAAGTATACCGCTATGCAGCATGTCGGGATTGGTCACAACAATATGCCCTGCCTTCCGGATAGCCTTCCTGGCGGATTGGGGCGTATCGCCGTCATAGGTGAAAGTCTTGACATCCACTCCCGCTTCCGTTATAAGCTCATGAAGCTCGGAGGTTTGATCCTGTGACAATGCCTTGGTTGGAAACAGAAAAAGTGCCCTGGATTCCTCATCCTTCAATATGGCATTAAGCACAGGCACATTATAGCATATGGTCTTGCCTGAAGCTGTAGGGGTTACCACCACTACGCTATCACCGTTGTTTATCATGCTGATGGCACTGGCCTGGTGGGAATATAGCCTGCGAACCCCCCTTTTTTCAAGCGCCGCTTTAATGCGCCTGTCAATGAACTCAGGAAACTCCGCATAGACCGCCTCCCGCGCAGGCAGCTCAACCCAAGAGGTGATATTACGCGTTATTTTCTCCGAAGCCTTGAAATAATCCAGCATTTGCACCAGATTCATATTAGCCCCTATTCCTCCCGAACATATATTCTGTTATTATTCTAGTACAAAACAGATAGGTTGTAAAGAAGGTTTTATATAAGCTTCAACCCTCTTTCTCAATACTGCTCAGGCAAAAAAGCGGATTGAATTATATTCGGCAGGATGTGAAAACCGGCACCTTCTCTTATAATGCACTAGTTCTGGACAGAACAGGCATAATGATAAGAATCACCTCTACAATAATTTTTCAGTTAATTTTGCAATCTCATCTCTTGACATCGCCCTGAAAATCATATCCTTGAACTGGGCCGAGTTCTTATATCCTTTGACGTACCAGGCAATATGCTTGCGCATTTCACGCACACCCGCATGCTCGCCCTTCAGTGCAACAAGCATGTCCAGATGGCGCAGAATCATTTCTCTTTTCGCCCCTGCCGAGGGTTCCGGAAGCAGTTCCTGTGTTTTAATATAGTGGTTGATTCGATTAAAAATCCATGGGTTGCCCTGGGCCCCCCTTCCCACCATTACTGCATCACATCCTGTATATTCCAGCATTCTCGCCGCATCCTCAGGTTTATAAATATCACCGTTTCCTATTACCGGTATAGACACAGCCTCCTTGACCCTTCGGATAATTTCCCA
Organism: uncultured Oscillospiraceae bacterium; assembly: GCA_964349435.1. Lineage (GTDB taxonomy): Bacteria > Bacillota > Clostridia > Acetivibrionales > DTU013 > CAYGHY01. The sequence goes on along the minus strand of CAYGHY010000201.1, from coordinate 1,226 downwards.
ATCAGCCTTTCCGCTGTAAAACTGCTCCCGCGTCCTGCCATGCACAGCTACGGCAGCAGCGCCATTTTTTTCAGCAATCCGTGCGATTTCAACAGCATTAACATGCTCCTCGTCCCAGCCCTTGCGTATTTTGACCGTAACAGGCTTGTTCGATATTGAGCTGACCGCTTTAATGATTTCACCAGCCAATTCAGGCTTCAGCATCAGCGCGCTGCCCTCACCGTTCTTTGTTATTTTCTGTGTGGGGCATCCCATGTTGATATCGAGGATTGCTGCATCAGAGGCATTGAGTTTTTCCGCCGAATGGGCAAGGATTTCCGGCTCGGAACCAAAAATCTGCAACGCCGCAGGTTTTTCCCCTGCACTTAAATCTGCCAGCTTCCAGCTCTTTTCATCATTATAAAACATGCCCTTTGCGCTGATCATTTCCGAATAGACAAGCCCACAGCCCTGTTCCCTGCAAAGTATCCTGAAGGGCATGTCGGTAATACCGGCCATAGGTGCGAGGAATATATTGTTATCTAAAGTTATTGAGCCTATTTTCATTCTGCCTTCCACCACTTCTTTTTTTATGTATCCGATTTTATCATATGTAATCCTAAATAATACATATAAAATAAAAAGCAACCAAAAGGTTGTTCCATAAGCTGCAGAAATTCATAATCAAATCGGTTTAAAATCAGCCTCAGAAATAACAGGTGCTCCAGTGTTGAAGAAGCCCCCACATCAGCTAACGCTCTTGAGCTGGCTGGCCTTAATGGGGATGTATATCAGCAGCTGATAAGTACCGGCAACCAACTAATCCCCGGCTACAAGGCAAATATACGCTCATCCGACAGCAAAGTACTTGGAGTTGTGAGTGATAGGTATTCAGTAATTCAAAATGCCGATGCTTTCTCCTTTGTAGATATGCTGGCAGACCCAGAAAATCCTCAAGAAAGCATCACTTCTGAGGGGCTCCAAAAAAATTTATTCGCAGAAATTCATCAATGGTATAACAAGTGGTGGCATATTTGCCTCAACAGTTATCAACGTTATAATTGGTCGCAAGTAACTATATAAAGTAGCAGGTGCATTTCGCCCCAACATACTGTCTAATTTGATGGCATCTTTTTCCAACTGGTCGTCCCATATAAAGTGCCCCTCAATTTCCAGATCTATTTTAAAAGGCACATCAGACAAATTCTTTGATGTAAATATCCCGAAGTTTAAAACTACAATTGAAT
>CAYGHY010000200.1:0-5601 GCA_964349435.1 uncultured Oscillospiraceae bacterium | reverse complement strand
CTTCCTACAATTTCCTTTTGCCCAATAATACAGTTAAAATCCATAGTAGCCCCCTGAACCAGTAATGCCAAAATAACAAAGAACGGGGACACCCCGCTGCTATGCGGGTATCCCTTGTTGCGGAATGTCCCCGTCACTCCGGTTTACATAAATAAATCCAGCAACAGTCCTCTTATATCGTCCAATCTCTGAAGAAGACTGATATTTTCCTTTTCTCCGCACATAACATCTTGTGTCAGCAAGTCCAGTTCAGCGTTTATATTGGTAATGACAGCATAAACCTTATGTCTTCCTTTTCTGTCAAGCAAGCTTTGCCTTGAAAACTTCTTCGAATGGCCCAGTGCTGCATCAAGGAACCCAGAAATAAGCTTCCTGTATATTCTAAGCTCTCTTACATCAATTCTCTTTGACAGTATCTCACCCTGCCTGACAATAGCATTTACGAGTTTTTCCATGTATTGTTCGTAATTGCTGTCATTTGCTTTTGCAAGGTGATTACGGAAATCTGCACTCCTGCCTGGCGTTACCCTTTGATCTTCCTTAGCAGGCAGACCGGCCAATCCTACAGGATTGTTCAGCGAATCTGTTACCTTCAAGCCACAACCTCCCGGCTCAGCATTGTTTCATGCGCCCTATGCCTTTTCAAAGCGTTCAACGTCCAGTACAAATACAGTAGCCCCTCCTACTACCACTTCCACAGGATAGGGAATGAACATGCCGCCCATACCATTTGGCGTCATGCTGGAATTTATTACTTGTTTTCTGCTCTTGGATTTTCTTTTTATAATATCCACTACTGTATCCAGGCCTGTTTCATCAACACCTACAAGCAACGTAGTATTCCCGGCTTTCAGAAAGCCGCCTGAAGAGCAGAGCTTGGTTACGCTGAACCCACCCTTGTTCAACTCCTCCGTAACCTTTGGACCGTCTTCATCATGAACAATCGCGAATACGAGCTTCATCCGCCTAACCTCCCCTAAATAATATAGTATATATAATTATCCTTCAAAAGCTTACTTAAAAAACAAACTTTTATGAGCTTTTGAAGGTATAATTGTCCTTGTAAGCTCATCGCAGCGATTTTCATACCTTAGCTTGCAGCTTAGCTGCGATATGTTTTAATATATACGAGATTACATTTTTGCGGTTTTTATTAAGTTGCGTTTTTAACTGTATTTTTATATAGCTTGAAGATTGAGACCCGAGCGACTGAAGAATATGCCGTATTAAAATATAGGGACATATAAAATGATGCCGATATTTGTCATAGATTTTTAAGGATTCTGTAACCCAAATGTGTCATTTTAGGTTATAATTAATATATAAGCAAAGTAATTGGTATAAAGGCACTGACAAAAGAAAAAGGGGGGTCAGCTATGAAACAAAGTTCTAAAATTACTGCTGTTGCTGTCATTTTATTGCTTATAATTTCGCTTGGCTTGAATATAGTATTTGCCGTTGGATCGGGTGCAGAGCCGGGTTCCGAACGGGATCCCATTGTCAGCAAAAGCTATGTGGATGCAGCGGTAGTTCAGTTGACAGCTAAAGTTCAGTTGTTGCTGGAGCAGAACGATTTGCTAAAAAACCAGAATGTCCAGCTAACTGCCAGAATTACAGCGCAGGAACAGGCTTTAAAAGCAGTGCAGGAAGCCATGAAGTCCGGTGCAGCAGCAGGTGCGGGCAAAACCGGCAGCGCCGGAGGCACTGTGGCGAAGCCGGCAGCTTCAATAGGCAAGGGCATAGTCAATATAGAGGTTCTTAATATACGCTCGCAGCCCAATACGATTTCGTCAATTCTAGCGAAGGTAGCGAAAAACGAAACGTTAACCCTTGTATCAAAGAGCGGGGACTGGTATAAAGTAACTACCTCAAAGGGGACCTCAGGATATGTAATGGCGAAATTTGTTACAGTAAAAAAGTAGCGGCATTCTACTCTGCTTTAGATATCCAACGATTCTATAGCGGCGCAAGCTTAATGTATTACTGCAGATAGTCATTCGGGGGAGAGCTTGAACAGTATAAAGCAAGCGAAGATATTATCAAGAGTTAAAAGGAAATCGAAGAATAAGGGAATCATGGCGATTCTGCTTGCCACTGTAATTTTTCAATTTGCAGCTGTGGAGAGTCTGCTCATTTTCAACGGGAGAGCCGATACAGAAAAAAAGACCGATTATCTCATCATCTTAGGGGCGGGAATAAATGGAGAAACGCTTTCACTTGCATTATATGAGAGGCTTTTGGTCGGACTGCAATATTTAAAGAAATATCCCGATGCCCAGGTTGTCGTATCGGGCGGACAGGGTCCGGGCGAATCGATTACGGAAGCTGAAGCAATGAGAAGGTTTCTAGTTTCAAAAGGTGTTGATGAAAGCAGGATCTTGCTTGAGAACAGCTCAACCAGCACCATGGAGAACTTTGGATTCAGCAAGGCGATAATTGAACAAAAAACGGGTCGGCGTGTCTATGAAATTACCTTTATAACAAACAGTTTTCATATTTTGCGTTCAAGAATACTTGCGGGAAGAAATGGTCTCAAAGCGTATGCTCTTTCCTGTAAAACACCGGAACAGGTGATAGTGCAGATGTATTTCAGGGAGTACTTTGCACTAATCAAATCATTACTTGTAGACAGATAGTGTTCAAACTGATCCTGGTGTAAGAATCCAACTAATTCTTTACAATTTGTTCAAAAAAAATCTGGAAATCCGTCATAAATTCAGGGTAAAATATAATTGATGAAATGAAAGGGGACACGCCGAAATATCAGACAAGGAGGTTTCATTATGAATAGGAGATATGATTATACAAGCTATTGCGATATCTTTGGACAAAAGCCGCCCCGAGAAAAGGGAAAGGTTTTTACTTACATAGCACTTGTGCTTGTCACATCCGTAATAAGCAGTTTCGTGGTTGGCGGAGTTCTTTATTACAAATTCTCCGGCGATTTGAAAGAGTTAAAACCAGCAGCTTTTAATGCGGCGGCTGTTTCGGAGCAGATTGCGGCGGAAAACGAGTCTGCCCGGGTCAGTGACGAAGAAAGAGCATCCGGTATTGCATCAGACGGTGTGACGGCAGTTAGTACGGATAGCTTGATAACAACCGCTCTGGTAAAGGATTCTGCTGTGACAACTATTGCGAAAATGGCCGGCCCGGCTATTGTAGGTATTCGCATGACGGTAAGCGGCACCAGGCAGAATTACTTCGGAGGCTCCAACAGTCAATTAGGTGAAGGTTCAGGTATTATTATAAATAAAGACGGTTATATCATGACCAATTACCACGTGGTTTCCAGCGCTGATCCAAAGAGCGGCGTGAGCGGCAGAACAGTGCTTGAAGTCTTTCTTCCGGATGGCAGAGAGGCTAAAGCGACATTCAAAAGCGGGGACAGCAGAACAGATCTGGCAGTTATAAAGATTGATTTGAAAAATCTGCCGGTTGCAGAGCTGGGAGACTCTTCGATACTGGAAGTAGGTGAACTGGCAGTTGCAATCGGGAATCCGCTGGGTATGGAGTTTGCAGGGTCAGTCACAGTTGGTGTTATCAGTGCGCTGAACAGAACTGTAGAGATGGGGGACAAAACCATGAATCTTATACAGACCGATGCGGCAATCAATAGCGGCAACAGCGGTGGCGCTCTATTGAATTCACAGGGACAGGTTATTGGCATCAACTCAGTAAAGATTTCTGCCTCAGGAGTTGAAGGTCTCGGTTTTGCAATACCCATCAACGATGCAAAACACGTAGTGGATCAGCTTATGACATTTGGTTATGTCAAGGGAAGGCCATTCATCGGCATTTCCGGTCGTGATATAACCGATACCCTTTCAAAGTATTATAATTTGCCAAAGGGCGTTTACATCACTGAAGTTACTGCAGGAAGCGGCGCGGCCAAGGCCGGCATCCAGATTGAAGATATACTGGTAAGTTTGGATGGAAAGACGGTAGAGACGATGCGTGATGTGGACAAAATCAAGGAAGTCCGCAAACCCGATGATACAGTCACGGCTATAGTAGTAAGAGCTAATATGAGATTCAGCCTGAAACTCACCTTTGATGAAGAAAAGTAAGCATGCGTTGGGAACCGGACAATAATGAAATTTCTGCTCCTAGCTGCTTGAAATCCCTTACAATATCTTCATAGCCGCGTTCAATATTTTCAACACCAGTTATCCTCGTTATTCCCTCCGCCATCAGACCGGCGAGTACAAGCGCCGTGCCGGCTCTGATGTCGCCGGCGTGGACCCAGTTGCCTGTGAGCTGCCTGTGGCTGTTTATCCGGGCAATTCCGTTCCTGACACTAATGTCGGCGCCCATCCGATTGAGCTGGTCGCAATGATTGAATCGCTTGGGGTATATTCTGTCGGAAATTACGCTTCTGCCTGCGGCTTTCAATAACAGAACTGTTACAGGCTGTTGAAAATCACTCTCAAACATAGGAAATTTACCTGTTCTTATCCTAGTTGCCTTAATTCTTCCGTCCCCATGTACCGTGATGCTGTTTTCTGATGTTTCAAACTGAAGACCTGTCTCAGTCAGTTTTGACATACAGGCCGTAAGATGCTCGGGTATGACATCCTCAACCGTTAATGTGCCTCCGGTAATACCGCCTGCCATCAGGTAGGCACCGGCTATAAGCCTGTCGGGAGCGGCAGCGTGCGTGCAACCGCCAAGCTGTGTTACGCCCTGTATGCGTATTGTATCTGTGCCTGCCCCGTAAATGTGCGCTCCCATTTTATTGAGAAGTATGGCAGTGTCAACCACTTCGGGATCTTTGGCCGCATTGTAAAGTGTAGTTTTACCACTGGCCAGCACTGCTGCCAGCATAATATTTATCGTTGCTCCCCCGGTCACCACATCAAAGAAAATTTCAGCGCCGGTGAGCCTGTCCGCCTCGACTGTGTAATGACTGTCATAACATACAACTTTAGCTCCCAAGGCCTTAAGACCCTTAATATGCTGATCTATAGGGCGTGATACGAAGTTGTCCCCGCCCGGATAACCTATGGATACCTTGCGGTGCTTTGCCAACAGGGCACCAACAAAATAATAGGCCGCACGGAACGCCGAAGAGAGTTCGGAACTGATTTCCGCCGTATGGATACCGCGCGGGTCAATTATGCACAAATTACCTTGTTTCTCCACTGAAGCGCCGAGTTCTCTTAATATTTGAAATACTACTTTAATATCGGATATTTCGGGTATGTTTGAAACATATGCAGGCTCATCAGCTAGGCAGCAGGCTGCCAGCAGTGCGAGAGAGCTGTTCTTGGAACCGGGTACTCTAATACGGCCATTCAGTGGTTTGGAGTTATTTACTTCAAGCCATCTCATTTGTTCTTCTCGCTTTCTTTGAAGTGATAATTAATGGAGCAACTTTATTATACCCATAAATGCCGAAAATGTTAATAAAAAATTTGCATGTTGCAGAAAATTAATCACTCCTAAAACATAATCATTTCTGCAACTCATATATGGTATAATATGGATGCAATAAGGAGGTGAGAGGCAGATGAAATCAGTTCAGTTACATGTTTTAAAGTAATTATTGCGCAGAGAAGAATTTTATATTATACTTTTAGTAGCAAATTTATTACCTGATAA
>CAYGHY010000199.1:0-5648 GCA_964349435.1 uncultured Oscillospiraceae bacterium | reverse complement strand
AGCAAAAAGCCTTAAGAGCATTGCATCATGGCATTATCAACATCCGTCCCAGATTGAATATCTTAATTATTACAGAATCAGCAGAGCTGCCAGGATGTTGGAGGACACTGACCTAAAAGTGCTTGAAATAGCAATGGAGGTAGGCTTTGACAACCTCAGCTATTTCATTGGCACCTTTAAGCGTCATATGAATATGACACCATCAAAATATCGCAGCCGTACTCAGGCTAACAGGCTGTGAGGAGAAAAAATCACATTTCTTTTTCAAGCTTTATGTCCCCACGTACTTCCAGGTCAGAAAGAATCTCCATATACATCTTATGATCAATCTTATACTTATACTTGTAAATCAAATATCCTGCCAATATGCACAAAAGTGGGAGCACCAGCATGGCAACCTTCATTAGGAGCAGACCCTCCGGCGTCACCTCTGCAGGTGCTGCAACAGTGCTGATACCCGAGATAATCACCGTAGCTCCCACTATACCGCTTGCGACGGCCCCACCAATCTTGTTGATAAACGGCTGGAGAGAAAATGTAATGCTGTCATTGCGCTTTCCCAGCTTCCACTGCCCATATTCAATGGTGTCCGCTAGGAACATCAACATAAGCAATTGTATGAAGGCCTGCCCCAGAAAGATCAGAACACCTGCTGTGCCAATAAACAACATATTCATTGGCGAAAAGAAAAAGATCACATAACCAAGGACTACAAACACAGTAGCTCCCGCATACAGACTTTTGCGGCTGAAATGCCTGCTGAACTGGGGAAAGGCCACCAGAGCCAGAATCTGTGATACACCCAGCACCAAAGCAAATATGGAATACATGTCCTCATTCTTGTAGGCGTATTTAAAGAAATACAAGCCGAAGCTGGTTGTTGTTGTATAACCTATCATGAACAAGGTCATGGATATTGCTGTATAGAGCAGCTGGTCATTTTTGAAAATGACTGTGAGCATGTCCTTAAGTGATGTTTTAGCTTCTTTCCGGAATACGCCCTTTAACTCTCTGACACCAAACAGAGTTATACATTGGCCCAACCACATTATCAGCACCACGATTACTGCGAATGCAAAATATCCCTTCTGCATACTGCCCAAAGCGTTGCCCAGAGCTTTAGTAATTGGAACAATGCCCACCACGACGGCGAACAGACCGACATTTGCGCAGATACGGGCAACCGCTCCAATTTTTTCCCGCTCCTTCTGATCCATGCTTAATGAAGGCAGTATGGACCAATAACCTATGTCGTTAGCGGTAAAGCTTACATCCCATAAGAGATAAACCAACGAAAACATTATAAGGTAGGCGGCTCCCGTAAGGCCGAAATCAGCAAACATTAGCACGGTAAATATTCCGGCAAGAAAGGCTCCCGAGGCAATCCAAGGCTTAAACTTGCCGAATTTGCTATGGGTATTGTCAATGAAAATTCCCATGATGGGATCATTTACAGCATCAAAGATACGAGCAGCCAGAAGGATGCTGGTAAGCCACCAGAGCATTGCATTTGAAAACTGTTGAATGTCGGTCAGATAGAACATCAGGTACATGCTTACCAGTGAAAAGAGCATATCCCTGCCAATTGTGCCCAGCCCAAAGGCGTAACGATTGCGGCTCGAAGCAGTTTTCATGTAATAACCCCCTTAAATTAGCTCGATTCGTTAAATTGGCTCAATGAGTAATTAGCACAATGAATTCGATTATTCACATGCTCCCAGAACAGCCTCATAGGGCTGCAAAATCCCGTCATAATTCTTCCTCCCATAGCTGGATAAAACCACATTGCCGGTGAATGAGATTTTTTGTATATGACTGGAAAAGTTAAGCATTACCATAAGGCTTTGCCCATTAAACTCACGTTTATATATAAAAAGATGCTTGCTTATTTTCACAGGCACGAATAAGCCAAACTTCAATACATCACTGCCGGCTCTTGTGGCTATCATAGTTTTATAATAGCTCCGCACAGAATCGGGAGCCTTCATTTGGGAAGCCACATTGATGCGAGGATAGTTTTGGTTTATGCTCAACCATGGCTTGCCTGTAGTAAAACCAGCATTGTGGCTGTCGTTCCATTGCACCGGAGTGCGTGCATTGTCCCGGGAAGTCGCCTGGATCATCCTCCAGCGCAACCTTGCGGGAATATGAAGGCGCTTTGCCATGCGGTATATATTGTGCGATTCCACATCCTTTATCTGCTCCATCCCTGTAAAATCAAAATTAGTCATGCCGATTTCCTGTCCCTGATAGATATAGGGTGTGCCACGGAGAGTCAAAAGCAGGGTACACAGCAATTTAGACGATTGCGCCCAATAAATGTCTTTATTCCCGAAGCGGGAAACGCTGCGTGGCTGATCGTGATTTTCCAGATAGTTGGCATTCCATTCGATAGAATTCTGCCACTTGGCTATGGTTGAGGCAAAGCGACCCGCATGAAATTTGCGTTTAAACCATTTCACCAGGATTTGATCTGTTTCCATATGTTCGAAGGAGAAGACCATATTAAGCTCATGGCGGCTTTCGTCACACAGCTCCTTGCCCATCTGCGGGGTTACAAACACAGTCTCCCCCACGGTAAAGCAATCATATTGATCCAAAACCTCTCTACGGAGGGTACGCAGGATCTCATGGGTTCCCTCCTGGGAAAGGTAATGCTCACTGCCTGTTAGTACCAGCTTCTTTTTGCCATTGTCAAGGGAGGTTTTATGCAGGATATTGATAACATCACAGCGAAAGCCTGAAATGCCTTTATCCAGCCAAAATTGCAGAACATCTTTTATCTCTTTAAATACCTTTGGATTGTGCCAGTTGAGATCGGGCTGTTCCCTGGCGAACAAGTGAAGGTAATACTCCCCGCTCTTCTCATCATATTCCCAGCAATCCTCACCGAAAAAACTGGTCCAGTTGTTAGGGACCTTTCCATTCCTGCCTGGTCTCCAAATATAAAAATCCCGATACGGACTGTTTTTGTCCCGGCTCTGCTGGAACCAGGGGTGTTCATTCGAGGTATGGTTGATGACCAGATCCATGATAATTTTAATATCCAGCTTACTTGCCTCATCAATTAGCTGTACCATATCCTCCATGGTTCCATATTCAGGATGGATCCCCCGATAGTCACTGATATCATAACCATTGTCCACATTGGGGGATGGATAGACTGGGCTTAGCCATATAACTCCGACTCCTAAGTCGCTCAGTTCCTTCAGACGAGCGATGATGCCCGGAATGTCTCCGATACCATCCCCATTGGTATCCTGAAAGCTCCGAGTGTATATTTGATAAACCACTCGTTCCTGCCACCATTTTTCCATACACAACCACCTCACAAATCTAGTGTAATCCATTTTTAGCCTATTGGCAAGCCAAAGGTCATTTGTGTTTGAAACGCTACAGAAACTAAGCATTTTATATCTTCACCCCTGTATAACAATAAAAAAGGGGCTGCGTATGTAGCATAAAAAGGTAAATAAATGTATAATGGAGATGAATGTGAGGTGTCTCTATGTTTGACGAAATGGAAATATCCTTCTCTTATTTTGCCGGCGAAAACAAAAGAGCAGTTGTATTTAAAGATAGTCTTGTGAATAGAGATTTTTGCGCAAAGATATCGTTTGAAAGCGGAGACGGCTTCAAAAAGCTTAAGCTGTCGATATTACCTGCGACAGAGCTCGAAATAGACAGTCTTTCCATATGCAGCAAGCATCAATTCTTTGAAAGCAGCCGCATTTTTGCAAACGGTTATCAATCGTGGACAGACAGCAGGGAATTCTTCCCGGACGAGAGGATGAGGGGGATAACGAGGCTTGCCGCTCCCATTCTAGAAAAATACCAGTTGAAAAAATATGGGGATTACATGTTTTATAAATACTCGCCAAAAAAGGGTGTGTTTCACGGCTATACATACTCATATGTAAGGGACGGCGACAGGCTGACTCTTATAGGCTCGCTGTCGGAAAGCAATGGCTTCACAATAATAGAACTCCTTTGCAAGGATGGAAGTATCATCATTAGCAAGGAATGCAAGGGACTTAGCATCAAAGATGAGTACATAGCCTTCGATATAATACTAGCGGAGGGTAGAGAGGATTTTGTTTTTGATAAGTGGTTTGAAAAAATGGAAATCGGCAGACCTTCCTGCAGCCCTATGACAGGCTGGACCAGCTGGTACAACTACTATCAGAATATAAGCGAAGATATCATACTTGAGAATCTCAACAATATCCATCAATCTGCTAGGAAAATCGATATGTTCCAAATAGACGACGGTTATCAATGTGCAGTAGGAGATTGGCTGAAGGTAGATAAAATCAAATTTCCAAACGGCATGAAATATATCGCAGATGCTGTAAAATTGAAGGGGTACAAGGCAGGAATATGGCTTGCGCCATTCGTATGTGAAACCAATTCAGAGCTTTTTAAAGAAAAAAAAGAGTGGCTGCTAAGGGACAAGAACGGCAAACCCGTCCTTGCAGGCAGCAATTGGAGCAGGTTTTATGCGCTTGATATCAACAATACCGAAGTAAGGGACTATATCAGGAATGTTTTTTCGGTAGTGCTGAACCAATGGGGCTACGATATGGTCAAACTGGATTTTCTTTATGCAGTGTGCCTCATTCCGAGCAAATATAAAACAAGAGGACAGATAATGACCGAAGCCATGCAGTTTATCAGAGAATGTACCGGAGACAGGCTCATACTCGGCTGCGGTGTTCCGTTAGGTCCTTGCTTCGGCATAGTCGACTACTGCAGGATAAGCTGTGATGTCGGACTTGACTGGAATGACAAATTTTATATGCGATATATCGTCAGGGAGAGGATATCCACCTTCAATGCAATTAAAAATGCTATCAGCAGAAGGCAGCTGAATGGAAGAGCCTTTCTCAACGACCCTGATGTTTTCATTATTCGGGATGATAATGTGAAGCTGACCGATGCTCAGAAGTTGACGCTGTTCACGGCAAACTACATATTCGGGAATCTTTTGTTCACATCCGACAATACAGGAAAATATGATAGCGGGAAATGGGCTTTGTTTAATAAAATCAACGAACTGAAGCCTAAGAGGATCAACAAAGTGGACTGTGGCAGGAACGGTCTTGTCGAGGTATCCTATTTTGATGGGGAAGAAAAATGTCTGGCACTTATTAACCTAGGAAGAAAAAGGATAAGATATGATGCCAGTCAGAGTTTAATTCGAGAAATCTCCTTCGGCAGGAAAACTGACGCTAATGCAAAAGCCGGCAAAATAAAGCTGGATGCCTATGAGAGCAGGATTTTTATCACCGGCTAGAAGAACAGACTAACACATTTTTCCCCCAAATAAAGACCAAATTTCAAGCTGGCAAATAAATACCTGAGTAGAGTCCAAGTCAATGGTGTGATGAACATTGTCATCTTTAGTTTTCAGTTTTAGGGTGTCGAATCCTGTCGGTAAATTGTTCCATTTATGTTATTGCCATCCCCATGAAATATGATAATATATGTATAACCCTGTACAGGTTCTACACTAATAGAATAAAAAAATGGATTTTAATTGCACTAGAAATAATGCAAACTGCACCGCGGAGCAGCATGAATGAGTTGAGTTTAATATGTGGATAATAGAATTAACCGTATCAAAAGTGCGCAGTACCAAAAAAACA
>CAYGHY010000198.1:0-5668 GCA_964349435.1 uncultured Oscillospiraceae bacterium | reverse complement strand
TCTTTCAACATCTTGAGTATTGGCAGAACTTATGCTAATATGTTAAATATTCCAGTAAATAATACTAAAATTCGGGGGTATGAGTGTGATTCAGGTATGCAATGTTATTAAGAAATATGATCGTTTTGTTGCGGCAGACAAAGTGAATCTGACAATACATCCGGGGGAGGTAACCATACTGCTGGGTCCCAACGGTGCAGGGAAATCCACCACCATAAAATGCATCGCAGGGCTGTTGAATTATGAGGGCATGATCAACATATGCGGATATAACAACAAGAGTGTAGATGCAAAGAAAGTATTCGGTTATGTTCCTGAGGTACCTGCTCTGTATGAGTTGATGACGGTATGGGAGCATGCCGAATTCATTGCACGTGCCTATAAGCTTGAGGATGGCTGGAAGAAACGTGTCGATGAGCTGCTGAACAGATTTGAGGTGTCCGATAAAAAGGATAAGCTTACTCGAGAGCTTTCAAAGGGCATGATGCAGAAGGTCAGTATAATTCTGGCCATAATGATTGACCCGAGGGCGGTGCTTTTTGATGAGCCTTTGGTGGGACTGGATCCGAAGGCTATCAATGAAATACTCCTTGTCTTTGAGGAGCTGAAAAACGCCGGAGTGAGTATTCTGATCAGCACCCATATAATTGACACAATAAACACAGTTTGGGACAGGGTGTATATCATGGATAAGGGTGCCATTGTATATGAAGCTGCCAAAAATGGGCTTAAAGACAAGGATCTGAAGGAGCTCTTTTTTGAAATGACAGGGGGAAGCAAATGAATGCAGTTATTTACATATTAGTACGCAAATACGCCAACTCAATCAAAAGAGTATTTTCCAAGCCGCTTTCGGCAATACTTACAATATTTGCCATAGCATCAATCCTAAGCGGTCCTGTGCTCTTCGTTTTTATTCCCTTCAAGGGCATTGTAGTAGATCAGAGCAGGGAGATTGTCATAGCAGGCATGCAGCTTTTTGTTGGCATAACATTTATCGCTTCGGCATTATCACAGCAGGGCGCTCTTTTTACAAGCTCTGAGGCCTTTCTTCTTTTCTGTGCTCCTTTTACAAAAAAAACAATACTACTCTACTCAACCTTACAGACAGGGCCTGTCTCCATTATAACAGCTGTATTCATGTGCTTTTATTATCCCTTTTTCATAGGAAGTGTTATGACCCCGCTAAAGCTTCTTGCATCAATTCTGGTAACGTCATTGATGTTCTTCTGCATATATATCATTTACTATTATATCTACATTCAGGACATTGCCTACCCTGGTCTGAAGAAGCGGCTGATGAAAGTACTTTGGCCTTTTCTTGCTGCGCCGGCACTGGTATTTGCCGCTATGTGGATATTCAATGGGCGTGATATCAAAGCGGCAGCCATTGCTTTTTTTACCAGTCATATATATCATGCTTTCCCTGTTTTGGGCTGGGCGAAATGGGCGATTTCCGCCTTGCTGAATGATAACTACATAAACGGCTTCATTCCGGCTATCCTGCTTCTGACCGGGCTATCGTGTGTACTGGCAAGGCTTTATTACTCATTGGATGTTGATTTTTACGAAAAAGCGCAGTTGGATTCCATAAGAATTCAACAGCTAGTTGACAATATTAAAAAAAGCGGTTATGTTGTAAGCGGCATGTCAATAAATAAGGTTCGGAAGGTGGAGAGCTGCTTCAGACCAGGAGCAGCGGCCATCATGTCTAGGCAGCTGCTGGAAATGAAAAAGAAGGGTCCAGTGATTTTCGTGAAGGAGCTGCTCAATGGGGGAATTTACTTAATAATAGGCTTGGCCATAGGTCAGAGTTTTGAGTTTGTATTCAGCATGGTGCTTTTCGCACTGATTATGGGCACCACAAGCGACAGCTGGCATTCGGAGTTCAATAGACCATATGTATACCTAATCCCAGAGAGCTCCTTTAAAAAGGTCGTTTTTATAGTGATCCCCAGCTTTGTTAAAACATTTCTGTCAGGGCTGGTAGTTGTGACAGCGGCTGCAGCTGTATATAAAATCGAGATTTTACCGGCAATAAACTACTTGCTGATGATGGGTACCTATACGCTGCTTTTCATTACTGCCGGCGTCTTTACATACCGCATATTAGGCAGGCTGACTAATGCTATAGTATTGATCTTCCTGCGCATGCTTATTATGATACTGTCCGCTATACCTGGCGGCATTCTGGCTGTCATTCTGCATATCGCCTCAGACCGGCCTAATCTTTCTGTCACTTCTGCAGCTATGGCGCTTGTCAATGTCGCTGTTGCATTGCTGCTGCTATTTCTCAGCCGCAGGCTATTCGAACAGAGTGAGCTTATGAATTAGGTTGTGCAGCCTTAGGCGCTTAAGCATAATACAACTTGCCCGCTAATCTGTCACTTTAATGTAACTGCCGTCACTGCATTGCTTTTTTCGGATAGATTATCTGCTAAATCGTAAGCGCGCACCCAAAATATACTGGCGCTAAAGCCATTAGATATTTTTACAGATTTGGTGGTTCTTGTAGTTGAATCAACAAAAAATCCGTTACAGTATAATTTATACCCTTTAACCTTAGTATTATCCGTTGACGGGTCCCATGATAACGATAATGTTGAACCCCTTGATGATGCAATTTTGAGATTTGCGGGGATTGTAGGATTTTTCTGATCCTTAAGAGTCGAAAATTTCAGGGGAGTGCTTTCGGATGATTTCAAACCTGAAACGTCCACTGCCCTTATGCTGAACGTCTTAATATTCCCAGGCAGCAGCCCTTTGCATTGCCAGAAGGCTTTGCCGGAAGAACCGACTTTTTTGCCATCACTGTATATTTCATAGCCTTTAACTTTGACATTATCAGTGGAAGGCAGCCAGACAAGCGTTGCTCCCGTTTCTGTAATATTTTCTGCCTTCAGGCCGCCGGGGATGGATGGGGCTGACATATCTGCTACCGTACCGGCAGATATCGGGCTGGCGGAAGAATAGTTGCCGGCAGCATCAAATGCCTTGATATGAAAGCTGAACGTTTTCCCGGGAGAAAGCCCCTTGAAGGTGTAATTGGTTGTTTTGACTGCAGCTTTCTTCGTTCCGTTCACATAGATTTCATAACCTTTAACGCCGATATCGTCAGATGATGGTAGCCAGCTTAGCGTAATGTACGTGAAAGCTACTGATGATACTCCGGGAGCGCCGGGAGGGCTCGGCGGCTGAGAATCAGAAAAGGTGCTGGCAGTTATTGCAGTTCCGCTTTCGGATACGTTCCCCTTTGCATCGTAAGCTTTTACAGCATACATATACTGCTTGCCCGGGATGAGGTTCATGTTTGTGAAAGAGGTTTTGGATGTAGTAATAATTTTTCTACCATCTCTGTATACCTGGTAGCCTTTTACTTCAACATTATCACTAGATTCTGACCAGCCCAGCGAAATGGAGGTGTGTGTTTTGTGTGTGACGGTAAGGCCAAGCGGTGCAGATGGCGGCTGTACATCAGTGGCATTTGAGGTGCCTGAGACAGCGGGGAAGGCTGTTTTTTTTAATGCTGGTTGCTGGGCGGCACTGCTGGATGGGCATTGTATTATTGAAAGTACAATGAGAAGGATTACAGTTTTTTGACAAAATCCGTATAAATTCATGTCGAAACCTCCGAGTAACATATTTTGCAAATGGTTAAATTTTCCATCGCAAACATAATATAGCATAAAGGTATACGGTTTGTCAAGAACTACTGTTCTATTTTATAAATTTTTTTAGTTAGCACCAATTACAATCTTGTGTCCCACATTCCACAGAATGGATCAACCGGGTTTTTACCCTTGAATTCCGATCTTCCCATCAGCTTGTCAACCAGAGCATCCAATACTATATCAGCAGATGCATACGTATTGATCAGAGTCCGAACTCTGGGGACATCTATCAGATGATTTTGTGTGTATCTAGGAATGTCAGGGGGACTGATTGTCGCCCCCCTCTTATTAATTGCCACCCCGTATTTATTTCAACATATCCCATCAATTCATAATATATGGATCAACCCTTTTTCCCCAATTTGTCTTTAAGATGCGGCTTCCAATTGCAACCGTCTTCGTACAGTAAAAAAGTATACTGTGAATGACAGCACAATGCAAAACGCCGATACTATGTACAATGCAGAGTATCCCGCAGCCTGAGAAATAATACCGCCGATTACCGCCCCTGCGCCGATCCCTATATCAAACGCTGAGTAGTAAGTAGCATTAGCCGCACCTCTGCGTTCTTTCGGGCAAAATCTGATGAGCAGGGAGTTCATAATAGGAAAAACTACTCCGGCTCCCAAGCCATTAAGAACTCCTGAAATTATAAATCCGTAAATCGAAACTGAAAATGCGAGCAAAATCATGGAGGCTGCGGATAGCAGCATACCACAAAAAATGACCTTGGAAATGCCATGCCTGCTGGTCGCTCTTCCGATTAAAGTACGTGTAAGCAGAACAACCACAGCATTTACCATGAAATATATGCCAATACTTTTAATACCGCGCGAAAGCGCATATGCCGGTAAAAAGGTTATAACCGCACCCATGGTAAGGGTAATAAAGAAAACGACTGAAGCGGTTGGTATTGCGGTCTTTTCCAGCATAACACCCTTCTGCTTGACTACTGCCTGATTTTGTTGTAAGCTCGGCTGTTTGTCCGCTTTCTTCTCATAATTAAGAAAAAAAGCCAGACACAGACCCACAAAGCCTAACGCAAATGAAACGTAAAAAAGGCTGCTGTAGGAAAAGTTTGCGATAAGCCAAAACCCAAGCATCGGGCCAATTGCCATTGCTGCTGTCTGAAATACGCCGTAGCAGCCTAGTCCCTCTACCAGTCTTTCAGCCGGTATCAGGTCTGCCGCAACCGTTCCGGAAGCTGTAGAATAGGCGCTGAAGCCAATGCCGTGCAATAACCGTAAAACTAATAAAACAACTATAGTAGATACCCAGCCATACGAAAGTACTATCACACAATATGCAATTATCCCAAATATCAGAACCACTTTGCGGCCCTTGCTGTCAAGCATGTTCCCGAAAATCGGCCGACACAGCAAAGCGGAGAACGCAAAAAAACCGGTTACAAACCCAATAATCGAATTGCTCGCTCCAATGTGCCTGGCGTACGTTGGTAGAGGTGAACTCAACATGCTGGTAGAAACCCCCATGGCTAACGTGATAATTGTCAAAAATACAAACTGCTTTGTCCAAAGCTGTGTTTTAATTAATTGAGTCACTAGATGTTTACCTCTCCTTATTTGCCTAATCAACTACTACAACGGTGAAAACTACTTAATGAATGAAGTCTTCGCCATGAATGAAGTCTTCGCCATGAATGAAGTCTTCGCCGCAGTATCAGCTACAGTCACAATTTAGTATCCCACGTCCAACAGAATGAATCTACGGGACTGCTTACTTTAAACTCAGGCCTCCCCATCAGTTGGTCAATCAGTGCATCCAATACTATATCGGTAGATCCATACGTAATCTTAAGAGCAATCATTTTTCCTTCCTCCTTAACGAGGTTGGTTTTCTTGCAGCATATGCTGCGTTTTATATGTTCCAGACCTCATGCAGCTTTGGAACATCTCTGAGAAGCTGTTTTGCATATACGGCTAATGAATGCAGTTATGAATCGATCGCAAATGCTGGTAGGGATCATTCTCTACAAC
>CAYGHY010000197.1:0-5698 GCA_964349435.1 uncultured Oscillospiraceae bacterium | reverse complement strand
CCCCACAAATGAAGAACTCTCAAGCCTGCTTGGTATTCCGGCGAACATATTAGGTGAGAAGCCGAAGGCTGTAAAAGTCACTTTGAAAAAATCGGGCGGTTGTGGCTGCTCCGGTGGAAAGTGCTGCTGATCAGGTTAGGTTTCGTATTAAAAACTTAACTACTTTATTGATAGAGAGGCATATCGATCAGAGTATAGATGTGCCTCTTATCACTTGAATAAGAACTGGAGGTTCCATATGGAGAATTTTAACCCACAAGTAATTGCGCTTACAAAGTATCTGTTTTATACGGGAAAAGGCGGTGTAGGCAAAACTTCCGCCGCCTGCGCCACAGCCGTCACCCTTGCGGATAACGGGAAGAAGGTGCTTTTAATCAGCACCGACCCTGCTTCAAACCTGCAAGATGTCTTTAATACTGAGCTTACAAACAGGGGCATAGAAATCAAAGAGGTGCCCGGACTTGTTGTTTCCAATCTTGATCCGATCCAAGCGGCGGCCGAATATAGGGAAAGCGTCATCGCGCCTTATCGCGGCAAACTGCCCGATGTGGTGATAAAAAACATGGAAGAACAACTTTCCGGTTCCTGTACCGTGGAGATTGCGGCTTTTAATGAGTTCTCGAATTTCATCACCGATGAAAGCGTACAGAAAGAATATGATTATATCATATTCGATACCGCGCCTACTGGCCATACCTTGCGGATGCTTCAGCTACCTTCGGCTTGGAGCAACTTCATTAGTGAAAACACGCATGGAGCTTCCTGCCTGGGCCAGCTTGCCGGGTTGGAGAGTAAAAAGGAAATGTACAAAAAGGCTATGCAAACATTGTCGGATGGTAATTTAACCACCCTTATACTTGTTTCCCGCCCCGAGGCGGTGCCCCTGAAAGAAGCGGAAAGGGCGTCCAGGGAGCTTGCCGCCCTTGGTGTGAACAACCAGACACTGGTAATAAACGGCGTTTTGACCGCTTATGACGATAGCATTTCCGAAAGCCTATATCAAAAGCAGCAAACGGCACTTGCACAGATGCCAAAAGGCTTGCAAGGGTTTAAAGCCTATCAAATACCACTCAGAGCCTACAGCATTACGGGAATAGGAAATGTGCGGGCATTACTCACTTCGGATCACTACATCCTTCGGGATGAGAAGATACATGCACAAACGATTTTGCAGCTTCAGGATGTTGTAGAGGATTTGTATAAGACGAATAAGAAGGTCATCTTTACAATGGGAAAAGGCGGCGTTGGCAAAACCACCATTGCGGCGGCGATTGCCAAAGGCTTGTCTGAAAAGGGTAGAAAAGTACATCTTGCCACAACCGACCCTGCTGCTCATTTGAAGTTTGTCATGGGCGAGGATAGCGGCATCAGTATGAGCCATATCGACGAACATGATGAATTGAAAAAATATCAGGAAGAAGTGCTTGCAAAAGCCAGGGAAACCATGTCTGAGGATGATGTCGCCTATGTGGAGGAGGATTTGCGTTCCCCCTGTACGCAGGAAATCGCTGTTTTCAGGGCATTTGCACAGATCGTGGAAAAGGCTGAAAATGAGGTTGTGGTCATCGATACCGCGCCGACAGGGCATACACTGCTTCTCTTGGATTCTACTCAGAGCTATCACAGGGAGGTTCAGCGCACGCAGGGCGATATTCCCGAGTCGGTGAAAAATCTGCTGCCAAGACTGCGCGATGCAGATGAAACAGAAGTCATCATCATTACGCTTGCGGAAGCTACGCCGGTTTACGAAGCCATGCGCCTTGAGGACGATTTGAAGCGCGCGGGAATTGCGACAAAATGGTGGATAATCAATGCTTCCCTGTATCAGACTGGTACGGTAAATCGGATGCTGGCAGCAAAGGCGAACAATGAGATCGAATGGATTAACAAGGTGGATGAACATTCCAAGGGATATTTCGCCGTCATTGGTTGGACAGCAAACGAAAAGCAATAAGAATCCGACTATTAAGAGCAGGCTCGCAAAGTGCACTTTGCGAGCCTGCTCTTGCGTGCTTTACCTTTCGTATAATGGTGTACGCCCCTTACTGAAATTACAGCGCAAAATTTTTGACCATTTGGTTGACAACGGAAACTATCCTGCATATAATAGTAGACGATGGAAACTAATTGCGAAAGGGATGATAGATAATGAATAAGAACATACCGGATATATATGATTTGGTCCAAGAGCTATCTTGGTATTTTGGAAACCGCGGGTTCAATGGTGAATGCTGTGGTGATTTATCCTTGGTTGAATTTATGGCACTGAAAAAAATCGATGAATGCAAAGAAATTACAATTCAAGAAGTAGGCAATGCGATCAACTTCACAAAAAGCGGAGCAAGTAAAATCATAGACCGTTTAGAAAGCAAAGGGTATGCAATACGGGCGAATTCCCCTGTTGATGGGCGTGTGTGCTGTGTATTGACAACAGAAAAAGGAAGGGAAACTTTATCTGAAATTGTAAAGCAGTACACTTTAAATCTAAATAACATTTTGAGGGCAATTGAGCCTAAAAAAGTTGATCAAATTCGCGAGTCATTGATGATACTCGTGGATGCGTTACAAAGTTATGAGGAGGAATAGCCATGCAGAAACAGGAGAATCAACGAGACACAAAGACAATCACCCTTAATATTGAGGGAATGAGTTGCTCCTGTGAGGCAAGCCTGATAGAAAAGAAACTTGGCTCTCTTGCAGGCGTAGAGAGCTATGACGTTAATACCGTCTCCCAACAAGTCCGTGTTTTCTACGACCCAGCCCAAGTTACCGTTCAGGACATCATCAGATCGATTCCGGAAACTGGAATGAATGCTTCTTTGATGCAGACCCGCAAGGAACGCAGTTCCTGGTGGAGAGAAAAGCAACAGTTGGCTCTATACGGCTGTGGTCTGGTCACACTCATCGGGTTTGCCGCCCAGTACCTCATGGGCGCTCCGGCGTTGCTTTATAATGGGTTATTTGTTCTCGCCGTAGCCGTCGGAGTTTTTTTCCCGGCCCGCAAAGCAATCCGCGCTCTGATTAACCTCACTTTCACCATTCATCTCCTCATGCTCATAGGAGCAGGTGGAGCGATGATACTGGGGATGTGGTCTGAAGCATCTATATTGATATTCGTCTATTCGCTGGGCGATGTGCTCGAATCCTATGCCGTTGACAAGGCAAGGGGGGCGATCAGTTCACTCGTAGCTTTGATGCCGAAAGAAGCACTTGTAAAAAAAGATGGCAAAGAAGTGATAATGTCTACCGAGGATATAGAGGTTGGGAATATTGTTGTAGTCAGACCGGGAGAAAAAATACCTGTTGACGGGACAGTCATCCATGGTAGTTCTTTCGTAGATCAGGCAGCGGTCACTGGGGAATCCATCCCGGAAGAGAAGCAGGTTGGCGATGATGTCTTTGCCGGAACCATCAACCAGAACGGGTCATTGGAGGTACAGGTCGATAAGCCTGTGGACGAGACGATGCTCTCCAAGGTCATCAGTTCAGTCGAGGAAGCGCAGGCCGAGAAGACTTCCTACCAGACCTTTGCCGAAAAATTCAGTCAATACTATACCCCGATAATGTTCATTCTTGGGGTTCTGGTAGCCACGATCCCACCGCTGTTCTTTGGGCAGGATTGGTATCCGTTCATATACCGGGGGTTGGTCGTGTTCGTGGTGTCGTGCTCCTGTGGGCTTGCCATTTCGGTACCCGTGGCCGTGGTCGCAGGAATGGCTAACGCCGCCCGTAACGGAACGATCTTCAAGGGCGGCACCTATCTGGAGGTCGTTGACAAGGTGAAGGTAATCGCCTTTGATAAAACCGGAACACTAACCATAGGTAGGCCGGAGGTCACAGATGTCAAATGCTTAAACGGCATTTCAGAAGCGGAATTATTATGTTTGGCAGGAGGCATCGAATCGAAATCAGGGCATCCCATCTCAGCCGCAATCGTTAGGAAGGCGAAGGAAAGCGATAGTTTCTCCGATGATCTGACGGTGGAGGACTTCGAGGAAAAATCCGGTTTCGGATTACAGGCAACGATAGGTGGACGCCGCTATGTGATAAGTAATCCCCGGTTTCAACAGGAACTGGGTGTATCTATGGAAAAGGTTCAGGAAGATGTCGCAGCGTTGGAGAGTCAAGGTAAAACTGTCGTCGCGATGAGCAGGGACGGCGACCTGCTCGGCTTGCTGGCCATTGCTGATAAGATAAGACCAGAAACTAAAAAAACATTGCAGCAGTTGAAGAAGGCCGGTATTCGGACGGTAATGCTGACTGGCGATAACGAGCGATGCGCCAAAGCCATCGCTGAAATGGCCGGTGTGGATGAATATTATGCAGGGCTACTTCCTACAGACAAGGTCGATACTCTCAGAAAACTGAGGGAGGAATTCGGATCAGTGGCTATGGTCGGAGACGGCATCAACGACGCTCCTGCAATGGCTGTATCCAACGTTGGCATAGCAATGGGTGCTGCGGGATCGGATATTGCTATCGAGGCCGGCGATGTGGTTCTGATGTCCGACGACTTAGGAAAAATCGCTTACCTACGCGGGCTTAGCAGACAAGCGATAAACACGATCAAGCAAAACATCGTTGTGTCGCTGGTCAACGTCGCGTTCATGATCGTTATGGCTGTTCTGGGCTACCTTGGGTTGGTCATGGGGTTGCTCCTTAACGAAGCCAGCGCGGTCTTTGTGATTTTCAACTCCCTCAGGCTATTGACGTGGAAGAACAAGGCCCTGAAATCATAGCAAGAACCATAAAACAAGTAGTTTGGTAAACCAATAATAAAAAAAGGAGATTCGAGACAATGAATAACGAAAACAACGGCGAACAAGGATTTGCGATCATTAACTTCCAACTCCAAGGATTGAGTTGCGCCTGTGAGGGACAAATCGTAGAGAAGCAGCTAAAAAAACTAAAAGGAGTGAAGAACTTCAACCTGAACCCCGTCACCTTCAAAATGAAAATCAGCTATGATCCTGCACTGGTCTCTACTGAAGATATTCAGAAAGCGATCTCCAAAGGTGGAGCAAGGGCGGTGCCTTTGCCCACGCGTTAATCTGGACAATATTCTTCGCCAAAGTAGAGTGTGGCCGGTAATAAGCTACCATGTGGTTCGCGGAACCCTCATATGGCTTTTGGAATATGAGGGTAACATGCCTCTATATTGCCCAATAAAGACCGTCTCTGAAGTAGACGGCCTTTATTTTAGATTATGGTTGATAACACTCCATGGTTTAGCAATGTAGAAATATATTCAGCAAACAACTAATCACGATGTACATTGAGTGTTGTATTGCACAGTCTGCTCTCATGGGTTCGCCACAATTTTTCTCGTATGTGTTGTCGTCTTCTTAACATGCAAAAGCCATTAACGTGCAGAGAAAGGCGGGGAGTTTCCAAAGTTTTCCGAATACCGTATTGACTTTTTTGGATTTGAGGCATATACTATATCATATCAAGTATTTTGGATATGAGGTGAGCGCATGGCGACTGCATACGAGGAACACGCAAAGGTATTCAAAGCCTTCTGCGACGAAAAGCGGTTGCGTATCCTTGAACTACTCCGGAGCGGTGAAAAATGTGCCTGTGTGCTGATAGAACAGCTTGATATGCCGCAGTCTTCGCTATCCTATCACATGAAAATTCTCTGCGAGTCGGGTATCGTGGACAGCAGGCCGGAGGGTAAGTGGACGCACTATAAAAT
>CAYGHY010000196.1:0-5712 GCA_964349435.1 uncultured Oscillospiraceae bacterium | reverse complement strand
CGTATGATTTAGAAACCTTCAAGAGCTTGATTTCAGCCAAATTACTCTCTCCTTTTTAATCCTTTTTAATCATTTTTAATCATTTTCCAAAAGCCTTCAGTACCAAATCAAATGTAAAACACTTTCACATGTCAGACATAAAACACCTTCAAATTCCGATAGTACTTGCTTAATAATTTCTCAATGGCATAAAGCGAAATCAACGCTGCGAATACAAATAGCAAACTGTAAACGGCCGATATCTGCGTTTCACCGTTTTGGATATAGGGTACCATCAACATAGGAAGAGTAATAATATTCCCTCCGCCTATCAAAAATGTAGTTATATATTGGGAAAACGAAACAATAAAGCTCATCACAGAGGCCGAGAGAATTCCTGGCATGAGCAAGGGGAGGGTTACATCCCTAAAGGTAAGAAGCGCTCCGGCACCAAGCATCCATGCCTGCTGCTCATAACTTTCTCCGATAATTTCAAAAACATCAGTCAGCAGTCTTATTGCATAGGGTAAAGCAAATACCGTATGTACCAGAATTACACCTGACATTTTTCCCGCCAGCCCCACTCTAATCATTGAAGTATGAATTCCCATCGTAATTGTTATGGCAGGTACAATCAAAGGCAGTAGTACAAGCAGCTTAATAAACTCTCTCCCCTTGAATTTATATAAACCCAGTGCTTTGGCTGCAGGAATTGCTATAGCTAGTGTAAGAAGTGTAACCAAAACGGAAATAAGCACACTTACAGCCAAGGCCCCAAAGGTTTGCCTGTTTGATATGAAAACATAAGCGAGATATTTAGGGCTTAGTATTTCAGGCAGCAGATCCGGGTAAGGCCATGAAGCGCTTACTGCAAAGATTAATAATACAACCAGCGGTGCGCCGCCGGCTATCGCAAAAGTATAAAATATCAATTTATTTATCATGCCGCTTCTTTTCATTTTTTCATTCAACCTTTAAAATCCGTATTTTTTAGCACGCTTGAACATCTTTATATAAAGCCATATAAAGCACAGGGATAAAACCGAAATGATCACATTGATAACCATAGTATAAGGTCTGAATGTGAAGTCCGGATCGGTATAATAGATATATGCCTTTACAGGTAATGTTGTTATTGCCGGACTTCCAATTAGGAACGGCACTTCAAATGCACCAAAGGTGAAGGCGAATATCATCAGGAACGCTGACAGAATTACAGGCGAAAGCATCGGAAGCACTACTTTAAAAAGTGTATGCATTCTGCTTGCTCCCAGATTGTACGCCACCTCGGCAAAATCTCCGTTGACATTCTTTAAAACAGCATATACCGTCATTGTCACAAATGGAATCTGTTTGTAAAGATACACCAGTATAATGCCTGCTCCCCATCTGTCAAACACAAGGAGCGGAAACTGGTTGGGGTCATTAATCATATTCAGGCTGTGAATAAGCCTGGCTGCTATCCCTGTCTGGGAAAAAATATTAAAAACCAGAACGACTGCCGCAAGGTGGGGAATTATGATAGGTGTCCTATACAAAAGCGCAAACAGCTTGTGTTCCTTTTTGAGCCCAAGTATGGCAAAGGCAACCAGAACCCCAAGGACTATTGATGCGGCTGAAGATGCCAGCGAAATATAGAAGCTGTATAGCAGAGACATCAAAAAATCCTTGTCCCGTATAACCTCTTCATAGTATTTAAGTGTCAAGCTGTCCATATTAAAGTAAGGCATATACCCCAGACTCTGTACAATACCATTTATCAAGCCCACGAAAAATGTTGAGAAGATTACTATTAAAAAAGGCGCCAGCATTAAATATGGCTTATACTTTCTGTTCATCAGTTTTTCAACACCTTCTCATACCAAAGCTTTTCAATTACAGAGACCTTCTCTGCCTGAACTTCAGGTTGTCGCTTCAGCAATAGCTCCTCAGGAGTTAGAATGCCTTTCCCGTTATCCAGCTTGTTGAACACTGCTTTTTCTTCGCCCTTCAACCTTTTCATATCCAGCACAGGCAAGTCCCCCCAATTCTTAATATCGTACTTGGAAGCCTGCATCTCCACACTGAGGATATGATTAATCAGCACCAGTGCTGCATCTTTGTTAGGTGAACTATAGGGAATCGCCATATAATGTGTATTTCCGATATTGCCATTATCAAACACAAAGGTAGCAGATGTTTGAGGAAATTGATTTTCAGCAATTTTTTGTGCAGCATGCAAAGGAGTATAACTCATGGTCATGAGAAGCTGTCCGTCAGAAAACATTTTATCCAGTGCCGCACTGTCCCTTGGATATGTCTTGCCTTCCTGCCACAAGTATTGTTCCAGCATGTTCATGTAATCAAATGCAGGCTTTGCGGCTTCATATATCTGATCCAAATCTGCCTTTGCATTATAAATTGCATCAAAACCTGCAACATCATAAATGATATTTCTGACAAAAGCGCTGCCAATAAAATCAGGAGGCGCCGGATATGTGATCTTGCCCTTATTTGTTTTTGCAAGCTCCAGAAGCTTAAGCGCACTTATCGGCAAATCCTTGACTTTTTCGGTATCCGTAATGAAAACAAGCTGCGCTTTGCCAAAAGGTACTTCCATGCCATCTATGCTGTTGCCGAAATCAAGCCTTGCGTCAGCGGAATCTGCATCAATATACTTTGAATAATTCTCCACTTTGTTAATAATCGGTCCATACAACAAGCCGTTTTTCTTTGCCGTGTAAAAATTCTCACCGTTAATCCAAACAACATCAATATCACCTTTTTCAACCCCTGCCTGTTTTTCAGTTGTCAGCTTGTTCAAAATCTCATTAATATCCATAGGAACACGTTTTAAGGTTAAATCATACTTTTGCTTCAAGGATGACGAAACAACCTCGTCAATCCATTTGTTGACAGCAGCACTTCCGCCCCACCCGTAAAAAGCTGCTGTTTTTGCCTTTGATGTCTTCAACGCATCCTGAAAGCTTGATGGATTCACACTGCTATTCTGCTTCATGCACGAGGTCGATAAAGCCAGCATCAGTACTAAAGCAATAATTTTAACCAAACCTCCGACCATGATTATACCTTTCTATTTTCTATTTTCTATTCCTGTGTTATTAATATTTAACGCAATTTACCTATACATAATGAAAAAAGATTTGGTATGGCAAGTTTTTTCACTTATATAGAATCAGTTTCACTTAAGAATTCTTGTCGCTTCTCGTACCCTTTGAAATGCAGTAAACAATATCAGCGCCGCAAACACAAGTAATATCTCCGCTCTGAATTCAGATATTAACACAACCAGGCTTATCATGATAAAACCTTCTGTTCTCTCAATAAGCCCCGGTTGATAATAAAAGGATTTCTCACCCTTCTTTTCTGCGAGCGCTCCTACTGTTAAAAACACTGTCATTGATATAATAATGCTGCTAAAAACAAGTGATATGTATATGCTGGTGCTGGGATTAGTAAAAGCAACCGCCAGTAAAACCAGTATTTCCACAATCCTGTCTGAAAGGATATCCATTAGGGTTCCCAGTGTATTGGAGGCTGCAGTTCTTCGGGCAATTGTTCCATCAAGAGCATCCAGCAGTCCTGATATCCAAAGCAGAATAATACCTGTGCTACTATACCCCAAAAAAACTGATATTGCAGCAAATACCCCGAAAGCGAAGGCGAGTACGGTTAATTGATTGGCGGACACCTTCTTTCGAATAAGCAGGACTGCAATTTTTTCAAAAGCTGGCTGCACATATTTCCTTGCATTTGTATCTAACATTCCTCGCCCCCTTTTCCTGGTAATTAAACTGCAAAAGTGATTAACAAGCTATTTTATTGCTTCTTTGTTATCAGACCATAACTCTGTCAATTTTAAAACCTGATCCCTTAAATTATCGTCAACCTTCCCTTTGCTTGCTTCAGATGCAGCATAAGACCATTCTATCCAGGAACCATCATAGTTGTATACATTCTCTGCACCAAGAACATTTGTCAGTACAGAATAAGTATGAGCTGACCTGACACCCGACTGGCAAAATACGATAACCTTTTTACCCTTTATTGTATCTCCATAGACTTGCTTAATTTCATCTATAGTCTTCAAGGTAGTGTCTTCCTTGTTAACAGCATTTGTCCATTCAATATGAACTGTCCCCTTTATACGCCCTGTTCCAAAGGCTCCCTTTGAAGAACCCGCTTTCTTTCCATCATATTCATCTATACTTCTTGTATCGATAACTACCCAATCCTTGGGATTGTTGAGCGCTGCGGTAAGTGTTTTTATATCAGCATCCAAATTTTTAATATCATAACTAGCTGCCTTGTAGTCGGTCTTCTTAGCTTCATCAGCCAGTTTCCTTGCATTTGAGGTAGGATATCCGGCGCCGATCCAGGCATTTAATCCGCCATCGAGCACTCTTACATCCTTATGTCCCAACGCTTTGATTTGCCAATAAAGCCTTGCAGCGTCATGATGGGCATCTGCGGCATAGACAACTATATTAGAATTTGCAGTAGCCCCTGCTTTAGATAATAAGCCTTCCATATCTTCTTTGGACTTTCTATAGCCGCCTACATCCGGAGAAATTGACTCCTTCGAGCCTGCTCCCGAGTAATCCGGACGCCATACAGTATATGAGCCTTCAATGGGAGTACCCGCTATATTGCCCGGAAGCAAGGCTTTGGCAGGATCCAATACGCCTATCACTACCAGCTCCTTGTCCTTTGCATCTATTAAGGCTTTCAGCCGGTTGGGAGTAGTAAATGCCTCCGGATTGGAATACAGTGAAATCTTTTTGCCCTGAACGCTGTCATCTACTGTGACTTTCTTTGAGCAGCCGGACAAAACAAATGTAAAAGCTAAAACCGGAATTAGTATTATTGCCCACAATTTTTTCATTCTTAAATCCTCCTGAAATATGTTATATTTATTAGCAATGCTTTAGCAGCCCTGGTTTTTATTGCATTTCTGATATTTTAATCCCCTTTTTTCTTGCTATGAACTTCGGTATTAATGATACGCAGAAAAGACCTAATCCTGCTGCTGCAAACTGAATCAGCAGCTTGACGGAAATTCCATGTGCCACTATCTCTCCCGCCATAAATGCATATATGAACGCACCGGGAGCCATAGTGATCAATGATACAAAGACGTATGTCGATAGCTTCATAGATGTTGCGCCATATGCATAATTCTGAATATTAAATGGGAATATTGGCACTAGTCTGGTAAGTATGAGGAAGCTTACTCCGTTTTCTTTAACTCCATTCTCAATTTTCTTAAATATTGGATTTGCCCCGAATTTATTGACAATGGTGTCTCTGGCAACATACCTTGCAATGATAAAAGCAGCTGCCGACCCAATGGTAGCTCCCACCAGTGCCAGAATACCTCCAAGTATGGAGCCGAATGTTATTCCTGCAACTATTGTTATAGCTGAAGCCGGAAACATAAAAATTGCAGCAAGTATATATATAACTACATATGCTGCATAGCCTATGAAGCCAAGCCCCTGAAACCACTCCTGCATTACTTCTGCATTCTTTAACCTGTCGATAATACCGAGCTGATTGGCTATAACAAATACTATTGCAAGCACACCCACTACTGCAATAATTTTTATGCCCCCTCCTTTTTGCTTTTGATTAGACATTGTTTCAATCACCCCTTTATGTACTTGGGGGTGTCGGCAACCCCGTCCCCCCGGCACCTTTTCGTCCCCCGACACCTTTTCGTCCCCCCGGCAC
>CAYGHY010000195.1:0-5720 GCA_964349435.1 uncultured Oscillospiraceae bacterium | reverse complement strand
TTTCATCACTCTTTGTGCCTTGAGCAAAGCGAAAGGAATGATTATAAAAATGAATGAAACAATATGATTTTCCGGCATGGGTTAAATTTGGAAAGATGGACAGCGGGGAGACGGTAATAACGGTTGAATTGACAGAGGAAGAGGCTGATAGGCTATGCGCAGAGGCAAAGCGGGAAGATTACCCACGAATGTTTGAATGTGATGCTATTTCAGATATTTATGCAAAAGTTTACAAATTAGCTGTTGAGCAAATCACAAATGAACTAAAGGAAATCATCGAAATCAATGAAGAGGATAAAGACGAAAACGATAATTGGCAAGCAGATAGGTCCTATCCAATCTTCGCTGATTTTCCAGAGGACTTAGAACGGTACACGTCTGATTAAGAAAATGCAATGTACTTTCGAAATTACCGGGAGAACTTAGTATCGTTCACTTATAATGATTTGGTTATCAAAAAGTAAACAGAATGTAACTTTCTTTGAAAAAATGATAAGATGTAGTAGTATGCTTCAAGATAGAACAGGCAAAGGAACCTGCAAAATTTAAAAAGGTGAAGTCAACATGCCAGATAAACAGGTCAAATCCAGGAAGCGAGTACAGGATCACGGAGAGGTATATACCAATCTTCGCGAAGTAAATGCCATGCTGGATATGGTTAAGCAGGAAACAGAGCGAATTGATAGCCGCTTTTTGGAGCCTGCTTGCGGGAATGGGAATTTTCTTATTGAGGTGCTCCGTCGCAAGCTGGCGGTTGTGATGAGACGATATAGGCCCAATAAAACCAGAGGCCAAACAAGTTACGAAAAGAATGCGCTGATTGCTATCAGTTCTGTCTATGGTGTTGAGTTGTTGGAAGACAACGCGCAGGAATGCCGCGACAGGCTGTTTGGTTTCTTAGTCACCGAGTATATGGGTGTCTGTACGGCGGTCAACCAGGACTTCCTAAAAAGTGCGCAATATATCCTCTCGCTCAACATCATCTGTGGGGACGCACTGACCATGCGCGACAGCGAGGGCAAACCGATTGTATTTGCTCAATGGGATATGGTCGGCAGAAGATTCAAACGGATTGATTATGCGTTTGCGCAATTGCTTGAATCGTCTGACGCTCAGACGAGTTTTGTCACAACTGAAGTCGTTGACGATCTCAATCCTGGTTTGATTTATGATGAAAGCATGAAGGTTTACGTGCCAAAACCGTTGAACCGACATTATGCTCCGATCAATTACTGGGAGGTGTACAATCTTGCCTCTTCTTGAGAACGTCTATAATCCTGACATCCTCAACTGCCTGGCCAACCTCTCCAACGACGAGGTCTTCACCCCACCAGAGATGGTCAACCGGATGTTGGACCTGCTGCCACAGGAGTTGTTCCAGTGCAAGGATACCACCTTCCTGGATATAATCCTGCAGAATTTGATACAATTTAATGGATGCTCGAGAGTTTTGCCTCTTGCGGGGTAAGTAGGGGGCTTGCAGGGTAAGTGCATTTTGGTACGCATCTGGTACGCATTTGGTACGTGGCATTTATCTACCAATACGATGGCGTTTCCCACTAGTATCTGCTAAAATCAGAGCGGTACATACGAAAAAGGCTTTGCACACAAACAGTGAAGAATAGCGTGAAATGATGAGGAGAAAACATCGATGACATTATCATTACAGAGCGGGCGAGTATGAAAATATTATTTCTTCACATTTGTGACATGCACATGAAAGATCGGAGTGGCCTGAACTCCTTTCAGATTAAAAAAATAGCTGACACCTTGAACAATTTTCCCCACGTCGATAGAATAGTGTTAATCATAGCGGGTGACATCGCATTTAGCGGTACATCTGAGCAATACATGTGTGCTAACTATCTTGTTGGCCAACTTATCGTGGCCTTGAGAAGAACGTGCTCGTACAATAATAGAATAGACGTAGTATGTGTTCCGGGTAATCATGATATTGATCATGATGGGACCCCAATTACCTCTGAATTCCTGCAGAGTATTCGGAAAGTCGACTCCTATGACAAACATTTACCCAGAGAACTAAGAAAGCAGGACGCTTTTTTTGCCTTTGCCAACACCAATGATTGCTTTATTGATAGGTCGGTATTTTGTCGGAAAATTCTTGATTATTCAGGTTTCACCATAGAAGTAAACATGATAAATAGCGGTGTTTTTTCAATTTTGGAAGAAGATAAATCGTTTCATTATATTCCTCACCACTGCATTAATGAACTTTCGGTACCATCAGGCGCAAATTTTGTTATTACGGTTATGCATCACTCACCAGAATGGTATACTGACGAGCAAAAGAATATTCTAGAGGAAATAATCTGTTGTAAGAGTTCTATCGTGTTTTATGGACACGAGCATTATATTAAGAGAAAGACCGTTGCTTATGAGTCAAGTACATCAACTGTAATTCAATCAGGTGGTTGTCTGTGCGAAAACGAAAACTGGCTTACGAGTGCATTTCACGTTGGTGTACTCGATTCACTCACTTTTGAGTACAGTCATGCGGAGTACAGATGGAATGCGAGTCAGCAGCAATATGAGCAGCATGAGTCAAAGGTTGATATTCTTCCATACAAACCTTCAACAGAGAAAACCCTTAGCTTAACTGATACGTTTAGTGGCGGTTTATTGCAGGATAAGAAACATGATATTGCAAGAGATTTTCGGGATTACTATGTCTTTCCACGCATACAGTCAGAAGAACGTATTGGCAATGGCGGTATCAATCGTGAGTTCACGAGTGCAGACAACTTTTTTGACGAAATACTCAGCAGAAAGAGAGTTCTGATCACGGGTGGCGATAATTCGGGGAAAACATCACTTCTAAAGATACTGTTCCTTCATTTTAAAGAAAAAAAGTATACTGTTTTGTTTTGCGAAGCTGAAAGTATTAGGGGGAGCAATGTTGATAGAATTATAAAGAATTGTTTCGAGGATACCTATGGAACTAATGAATCAGACTACAGGCGATATGAACAAATACCTAGAAGCCGAAAAGTTCTTATAATTGATGATGTCGACATAATCAAGCCTAATAGCTTTGATAAGTTCTTGCCACAAATAGCTGACAAATTCGAGTACACAATATTCGCTTCAAGACAGGTGATTGATATTAGCCTGTTGGAGAGAGTAAAGACTCAGTTGAAAGCAGGTGACTCCATTAATCGATACAGGATTATGCCATTGTTTTCAGATAAACGACAGGAACTTATAGAGCGCGTAGTAATGCTGAAGGCGGCAGACCCTTCATCAGTGACTAAGACTTCGAAGTTGCTAGCTGACGCAATAACCGCTCAGAAACGATTCATAAGTTTAGACCCCGATTTTATTATTAAATACGTTGAGATTTATTGTAATAACATTGGTGAAGCTAGCAGTAGTGACAGTGGAATATTTAGTAAGGTGTTTGAAGCAAGCATAACAAACGCGATTAGCAAACACCAAACGCAGAGACTTTCTGTGGATAAAATATTCGTTCTGTTGTCAAAGGTCGCTCACTTCATTCACTTTCATAAAGTGTATCCCATTTCCGAGCAACAAGTGATGGCAATTGTGGACCAGTACAATGATGAATATGGTACAAGTGCTAGAGGAACTGATTTTATTAGTGTCGTGTTACAAGCAAAAATTCTGATTCTGGATGATACGGCAACTGGATACAGATTTGCAAACAAAAACCATTTGGCATACTTCGTGGCAAAAGAAGTGAATACCCAGTACAATTCTTCTGGGGATAGTACGGATTTATATGCTATCCTAAAATGTGCCTGCTTTGGGATAAACTCAGATATTTTGTTGTTTATCTCCTATATCACAGACAATATCAAGATTTTGCGTCACATTCTACAAATGGTAAACGAATATACCAGAGACTGGAGCGAGTTCAGTTTTGGTGCCATGCCACCTTTCCTCCATGAAGAACGGATACATAATGTTGAATTGCCACCTGCAGATGCAAGACAGAAAGAGCAGCAAGCCGAAGTAATGGCCGAAAAGGCGACAGAAAAAGCAATTCAAACTGTAGATATATATGACTATTCTGAGGAAGATATCGACAATTTCATCAACCAACTTATTCGCGCAGTTCAACTATTGATCATTGTGGCACGCTGTTTACCAAATTTTGAACACATTATGCCAAAAGCCGATAAAGAGGCGTTTGTCCAGGTTATCTACAGCCTTCCCAATAAGGTCTTCAGCCAATGGGCAAAAGTTGTAGATAAAGAATTCAATGAGTTGCTGGAGTTTTTCAGAGATCAACCTCAAGACTACTACTATCGACAAAAGAAACCAACAGACGATGATATTGTGCGCATGTTACAGTGGGCATCCATGTCCTTTTTGCTTGAAATATATAATTTGTCAGTGTTTCATGCAACAAGAGATAACACCATAGAGTATTTGTCAAATTTTAATTATTCACAAGAAGATACTTACGATCTTGAGCATCTGATGATGCTTGAGCGTCAAGCATCCGCAAACACCTTCATCGCAAAAGCATTAAGTGCGGTGAAAGAAAAGAAGGTGCATCTGTACCCAACGCTGGTTGCCAGAGTGGTGAGCCATGCCCTAGTATACAGATCGGACTTTGAATATAGTCAAGTACAACAATTGCAGTCTAGGTTTTTTCCCAATAAAGAGACGCAGAAAAGAATCATGACACAGCGTATCCAGAATAAAAATATTGCAATTGAGTAGCATGTCGACCGTATCTTGGGTAATGGTTTTACTGAGGCTACCGAGCAAAGCTATGCTCTTATCTCTGTCCCGTCCTTAAAAGTAACCCGCACATCGTCTTTGCTGTAGACTGTCATGAAATCCGCAAGGCCGTACCAGAGCGCGGGCTGGAATTCGGTTACGCCATCAAGCCGCATGACTTCATTGAGGAATGATTCAATCGTTGCCTGGCGCGTCTGTTTATCGCTGATTACACCGTTCACTTCCTCCAGCCGCGCTTTTGCCTTGTCATAGCGCTCGGTCAAACCGGTGTAGTATTTGTTGTACTTAACCTGATCCTGGGTAACGCGTGCGTTTTCATACATGGACTGATGCATAAGCTCGGAAACTACGAGAAGCTCGTTCTGCAGCTCGTTCCCTTCCGCAGTCAACGCACTCAGGTCAAAGGCTGCATCCCTGGCCTGCTCAAAAGCAGCGATAATCTCATCCTTGTCAGCGAGCAGTTTTCGCAAAGCCGAAAGGTAGTGTCCCTGGATCTCCTCATCGGTCAAATGCGGTGTTGTGCAAATCTCGTCATTCATGAACTTATGATTACAGCGCCAGATAGTGCGGCGGTACTTGCTGGTGGAGTGCCATACCTTGGAACCGTACCAGTTGCCGCACTGGCCACACTGTATCCTGCCAGAGAAAAGATGCACCCCGCTGTGACTGCCCCGGCCTTTGCCACGCCGCTCCAACTCCCGCTGTACCATCTCAAACACCTCGGGCGCGATAATGGCCGGATGATTGTTCTTCACATAGTACTGCGGAATCTCGCCCTCATTGAATTTCTTCCTCTTGGTGAGGAAGTCCACCGTATAGCTCTTCTGAAGGAGCGCATCCCCCTTATACTTCTCATTGCTCAGAATGCTGCGTACCGAGCCCGCGTTCCAGCATTCCTTACCGCCGGGAGAGAGAACACCTTCGGCGGTCAGCTTGGAGGCGATGCCGAAGGGTGTCATGCCTTTGAGAAACATGCTGTAGATACGCCT
>CAYGHY010000194.1:258-5757 GCA_964349435.1 uncultured Oscillospiraceae bacterium | reverse complement strand
CAGTAAGTGGTTCCGTAGATTTTACTGCATATTTAAATGACGATGAACTAGATATCGAAAAGGAGTTAAGGGAAGCTGAGAAAACCGACATTAAACAAGGCGACCGATTCTCTCTTGGGATGCATACGCTCATCTGTGGCGATAGCACCGACAGAAACATCGTCAGTCAATTAGTCGGAGATAATCGAATTGACCTCATCAACATTGATTACCCATATAACATTGGGGTGGATTACTCAGCAGGAATAAGTGGTACCAAAAACTACGGTGGCGGTATCAATGACAGCAAGTCAGATGTTGAGTTCCGTAAATTCCTTGCAGATATTCTTGGAAATGCTCTGTCTGTCTCGAGTGACAACTGCCATGTCTTTACATGGCTTGATGAGAAGTACATCGGCATGATGCAGGATGTATTTCAAAGTGTCGGCGTGGACTTTAAGCGTCTTTGTCTCTGGGCGAAGAACAACCATAATCCAACACCTCAAATCGCCTTTAATCGAGCGGTTGAATTGTGTATGTACGGCACCAAGGGACGACCACATCTGTCTGGAAAGTACAAGAACCTGACTGAATTCCAGAATAAAGAGATCGCTTCAGGTAATCGCCTCATCGATGACATCCTCGATATGTTCCAGATCTGGCTAGTTAAGCGTCTACCTGTTAACGAGTACATGCATCCCACAATGAAACCCCCTACCCTCTACGAAAAGAGTCTGAGACGGTGCAGTAAACCAGGAGACAAGGTACTCGATCTAACCGCAGGCTCGGGCAGTTTGCTCGTGGCTTGTGAAGCTCTCAAGCGACAAGCCTTCTTAGCTGAAATTGAACCTGCTTTCTGCCAAGTGATCATTAATCGTTTTCAAAATATCTCATATGAACCAATCATTAAACTCAATTAAATATGGTGACGTCTTTAAGCTCGGCAACCATCTCCTCATTTGTGGTGACGCCAGAGACAAAGAGCTCATCACAAAACTAGTTGGTACTCACAAAATCAAAGCAGTGGTCATTGACCCACCGTACGGTATCGCTGTGACAGAGAGCAAAAGAGACTTTCAAGCTCTCGCTAAAGATAAGGTAATTACAAACGACCATATCCAAAGTGATGCTGAATATAAAAAGTTTAGTGCTGATTGGATGAATGCTATCACTCCCCACTTAGAGCGTAAAAACTCTTTCTACATCTTCAATGCAGACAAGATGGTCTTTGCTTTACGTGACGGAATGCTTGAAGCAGGTCTGAAGTTCGCTCAGCTTCTTATCTGGGTAAAGACTCACGCAGTTGTTGGTCGACTAGACTACGCTCCACAGCATGAACTCATTGCTTACGGTTGGTTTGGTACGCATGAATTTGTGAAAGGTAAAGATAAGAGTGTTCTGGTCTATCCAAAGCCAAACAAAAGCTCGATGCACCCAACCACTAAACCGATTCCACTTATTCGCCATCTCATTCTCAACAGCACTCGGGTGGGTGATGTTGTTTATGATGCCTTTCTTGGCAGTGGCACTACCCTTCTGGCGTGTGAACAGACAAAGAGAATCTGTCTTGGTGTGGAATTTGATCCAGAGTACTGCCAAACGATTATTGATCGTTTCGAGAAATTATCAGGAATTAAGGCAGAACGGTATGAGTAGGCGTCAGACTATCGTTCAACGCCAAAACAAGCTCAGAGAGGCATTTCTTGAGCAATTAAAGCGTACTCCAACTATCGAGACTTCGTGCCAGAAAGTCGGTGTCGGGAGAGCTACTTTCTATCGCTGGATACAAGGTAACAAGAAGTTTGCGAAGCAGGTTGAAGATGCCTTAACCGAAGGACGGACGTTTATGTCTGACATCGCAGAAAATCAACTCTTTGCCCTGATAGGCGAAAAGAAAATTGAAGCCATCAGACTATATCTCCAAACGCACAATGCTCGGTATAGCAACAAACTCGAGTTGTCTGGTTCGGTAACTACTAAAGATGAACCCTTGTCAAAGGAACAGAAGCAACTTATCCGTGAAGCTCTCAAGCTATCAACACTACGTCACCATGAAAAGAAAAAAGACAAACAAAGTTGATCGGATATTTGATCAGGTAATCAATGACCAAAGTGCTCGAAAAAAGCTCGTAAGGGAGCGAATCGAGTTCTTCTTCCCTGTCTACTTCCACCGCTACATGCAGTATGAGACAGCAGACTTCCACAAGGAGATATTCAACATTCTTGAAGATGATCAGATCAAACTTGCTGTCATTTGTGCATTTCGTGGTTCAGCCAAATCTACAATTGTGACCACTGCGTATGTTCTTTGGTCAATTCTTGGAATACAACAACGCAAGTTTATTGTTATCTGTGCCCAGACTGAACAGAAAGCGAGACAACATCTTTTCAACATTAAACTTGAACTAACTAATAACGAGTTGCTCAAAAGAGACCTCGGGCCATTTGAGGAAGAAAAAAATGGTCTTGGAAATGCAACCGCAATTATTATTAAAAAGCTAAATGTAAAGATAATGATTAGCTCAGTTGAACAAAATATTCGTGGTATGCGACACGGACAACATCGTCCTGACCTCATTATTCTAGATGACATTGAGGACACTCAGTCAGTGAAGACTCGTGAAGGTCGTGACAAAGCGTTTAACTGGCTTACAGGCGAGGTTATTCCTGCTGGAGACAAGCGAACTCGCATTATTGCCATCGGTAACCTGCTCCATGAAGATTCAGTCTTAAAACGCCTCCAGAAACGAATTGAGGACAAACAAATGACGCACCTACATGGAGTCTATCGTGAGTTCCCAATCATGGATGATCAGGGTAACGCCCTCTGGCCAGGAAAATACCCTACACCAGACGACATAGAAGCTGAGCGACAAAAAACTATGAATGAAATTGCGTGGTACCGTGAGTACCTACTTAAGATCATTTCGTCGGATGAGCAGATCGTCAGACCTGAGTGGATTAACTTCTATTCTCATCCACCCAAAACTGGCTTAAGGAGAATTGGGATTGGTATCGACCTAGCCATCAGTGAAAAGGAATCAGCAGACTTCACTGCTATGGTGGTTGGTCATGTATACGGTTATGGGAAAAACATGGAGATATACATCCAGCCCAACCCAATCAATCTTAAGGTGCCATTCCCTACTCAAGTTGAACTGATTAAATCTTTAGTTGGAGTTGAGAAGCGTAATCATTCACGAGTGATTCTCTACATTGAAG
Source organism: uncultured Oscillospiraceae bacterium (assembly GCA_964349435.1). GTDB lineage: Bacteria > Bacillota > Clostridia > Acetivibrionales > DTU013 > CAYGHY01. Next base: position 2,556 of record CAYGHY010000194.1, on the reverse strand, counting down.
AGGTGGCTTATCAAAAAGCTTTAGTGCAACTATTTGAAAGCCAAAGCTACAACGTAGTAGGTGTTTCAACTGGTAGAAACGATAAAGCGGCTCGCCTTCGCTTTGCCACTCCTTTATTAAAAGATTGCAAAGTATTCTTTCCTGAAAAAGGTTGCGAGGAGCTTATAGAGCAACTACTAGGTTTTGGTAAAGAAAGTCACGACGACCTCGTAGACGCTTTTTCGATGATGGTATTAAAGACCATTGAAGACAATCCCCGAGGAATCGGGCATGGTGTTGGGCGACCAGATGCCATCTAAGTTACCAACTTCCATGCGTCTAGGACGCTCTGGACTCATAAGGGCTGTTGCGTCATTGATTGGGTATATGGAAACAAAACAAAAGCCAGTTGTGGGTCTGGCACAAGGAGCAGAACCCGCAGTGATTAAATACTGTCTTTACGCTCGAAAATCGACCGAACAAGAGGATAAGCAAGCATTATCAATCGAATCTCAAGTGCGAGAAATGATGTCTCTGGCGGAGCGAGATGGACTAGAGATAGTGGAGGTAAAACGAGAATCACACTCTTCAAAGGAAGTGGGACAAAGACCTGTCTACAACGAACTGATTAGTGAAATCAGGCAAGGTAAATTTAACGGCATCCTTACATGGGCACCCGATCGACTCAGTCGAAATGCTGGCGACCTTGGTGCAGTCGTAGATCTAATGGACCAACAACTACTTCATGAAATACGTACCTTCAGTCAGAAGTTCACGAATAACCCCAATGAGAAGTTCTTACTTATGATCCTCGGCTCTCAAGCAAAGCTCGAGAACGATAATAAAATGGTGAACGTGAAGCGAGGACTACGTGCAAGAGTCGAGATGGGATTATGGCCGTCTGTCGCCCCTACTGGATATCTAAATCACCCTGATCGAAATAAGAAGTGCGAAGTGATACTAGATGAATACCGAGCAGACGTAATAAAGCAAATGTTTGAAAAGGTTGCTGAGAATGGGTGGTCTGGCAGGAAGCTCTATCACTGGCTTCGAGACGATATTAAATTCGTCACCAAGAATGGTAAACCCCTCACCCTCAGCAACGTTTACATCATCCTAAAAAGTACCTTCTACTACGGCGAGTTTGAATATCCAAAAGGTAGTGGTAAATGGTACACGGGCAAGCACCAGCCAATCATAACCAAAGACCTCTATAATCGTGTACAAGCTAAAGTAACCGCTGACTACACGCTACGTTCGCAAAACAAAGAATTCGCCTTCACAAGGATGATAACCTGCGGTCTATGTGGATCTGGAATATCAGCTGACGAGAAATTCAAACGGCAACAAAATGGAAACGAGCACCGCTACGTATACTACGGATGCACAAAGTTTAATGACAAAAAGTGTCCTTGCGGATATATACGTGAGGAAGATTTGATAGAGCAACTAGCAGGAATACTAGACACAATCTCACTCGATGAAATCGGAATGAAAGAAAAGATAAAAGCAGAGGTAGAAGCACATAATGCTTTCCAACAATCAGTACTGGGACTAAAAACAGACAAGATTAAGGTGAAAGAAATCGATATACGAAACTACGCAAAACACATCTTGCGAGATAAACCAATTGAGGAGAAACGAGCACTACTGACTAACTTGAGAAGTAAATTAGTTTTAAAAGAGAAAAAAATACATCTACTTAATTAGAGTATTTGATTATCCAAGACAGTGATGAAACTGACTATCTTTTGTCTCAATTGTGATAACCCATGATCATCCCCCACATCAACATGTGAAGTGGTCCAGTTACAAAATGAATACACACTACTTACAATATCTAAATCATCATCACTAATAGACTTGTTGTTTTTGACACCAGCTATTGCAAGACTAAAATCTTGTGCCGCATTCCAATGTAGTAACTCATTTTTAATAAACCTTTCAACTTCATATCTAAGATACTGCCCATATTCAACAATCTTTAATTCCATGTCAAAACTATCTGGTGGTAGATTTTGAAGATGAGTATCAAAATCCCTGAGCTTTTGTACAAACTTATCATTTTTACTTTTACATATAAAACTCCCACCTAATTCCTTTTTATTTCTTACGATATTATATTCGTTACAGTTACTTCCGAATCTATTTCTAAGAAATTTAAAGAAGGTTCTATGGTGAGCAAAAATAAATGTCTGGGAAAACTTATTCTTTTCTTTTGCAATTAAATCAACTAAGCAACTTAAGTTACTGTTATCAAGACTAGTGATCGGGTCATCAAAAACAAGTATCTTACTTTCCTTATCTTCTTGAATTTCA
>CAYGHY010000194.1:0-248 GCA_964349435.1 uncultured Oscillospiraceae bacterium | reverse complement strand
TCAAGAAATGCAAAAAAGAAACATAGAGACAAAACTTGTACTTCGCCTTCTGATAATCCCTCTTTGAAATCCCTCTCGTTACCTTCAGAATCTATAACCCAAAATGCAAACGGGAATTCATTTTTATTGCCAGTGCGATTGTCTTTTAACTTTAACGTGAAATTAAAATTAAAGTTTTCAAAGTAATCTTGTATTTTACCCAATAAATCAGTAAAAGCTTTTGAAGAACAATAGCTTTCGTATTGTTC
>CAYGHY010000193.1:0-5787 GCA_964349435.1 uncultured Oscillospiraceae bacterium | reverse complement strand
CCTGATTGTAGCCCGCCTTTTCAAAAGCCTCCGCCATCGCCTCCGTCTCATATTGATTCACTTTACAACCCAAAGTATAAAATGCCACCTTTTTCATGACTCCTCCGTTAATCATATTATAATAAATTCGAATATTTTTAACAACTTCAATCCGTTTTTTACACTTAATATTTCGTTCCGGCGCTATCGAAATTTTGCCGGAATATGATTTTCAGCCATATAAACACTGAGAAATGAGACTGAAGTTTATCAACACAAGTTTAACAATATCTTAATTGACTTGCTGTTATAAACAAGATATCATCTACATATACAATTAAGAAGGGATTTGGAACCACACGTTTCTTCACTTGTATTGCCTTAATTAATCAGATTGATATTTCAAGAACGGAGGCCATAGATTATGAAGACATTCAGCATTATGCTTAGATCCATCAATGATGTCAAGGATTTTGTAAATGTAGTCAACAGGTATGAATTTGATGTAGACTTAACATCCGGCCGTTATGTGGTTGACGCCAAATCCATAATGGGTATATTCAGCCTTGACCTCAGCAAGCCTATTAGAGTGGAAGTACATACAGAAAACTGCGAAAGCTTCTGCAGTGAAATCAAAGCCTTTATTGTATAGTGTCTAAAACTATGGATGTGTGAGCTTCCAAAAATTTTCCTCTGTATACACCTTAATATGATTTCTATGAAGCAATTCTGCGGTTACCCCATTTCCATCGGTAAGCTGCCCTGAAAAAGTGCCGTCATATATTTGTCCAAATCCACAGGATGGACTTTTTGCTTTCAGTACAGCCTTTCCTACACCGCGTGAAGAGGCCAGTTTCAGTATTTCCTGTGCTCCCTTGACTAAGTTGTCTGTGACATCCCCGCCATCTTTCCCGATAACGCGGCACTTACCATCGAGTACATCGCCACCGTCGCCATTTTGTATTTCACATGGTGACCTTGGCGTAGTACACCCACCCAGTTGCTCCGGGCAAGCAGGTATCGCCCATCCCTTTGCAGCCAATTCCATCAGCCTGTCAACCTGCTTTTCTCCGCCGTCATAACGGCATTTTATACCCAACAAACATGCACTGACCAGGTACATTCGGACTCCTCCATCAGATTCCATCGTATTATGGACTCCCTTTGGTTTTGAGTTTTTTGCCTTTTAACTCCCTGGCGTCTTTCGAGTCACCGGAGCCTTTTAACTCCCTGGCGTCTTTCGAGTCACCGGAGCCTTTTGTGTCCCTGACGTTTTTCGAGTCACCGGAGCCTTTTTACTCCTTTTCTTTGCCTGACCAAACAGGCTAACCGGTGGAACTTCTGTCTTTACTGCCATCCTTGGCATTGTGCCGCTTCTGTTTTTCCTGAAGATCCTTTCCGGCTTCCCAGGGTTATTCTTTTCGTTGCTAAAGCTCTTGCCTTTTTTCTGGACAAACGCTCTCCCTCCTGTGCTTTCGCTTCTGTTGCTTCTATCACCTGATGTTCTGCTTCTGCGTTTTCCGGAGGCAAGCTTGTCATGCGCCGGAGTTATTAAAGTATGCCTTTCCACAGTACTGTCGGAAGTTTGTCTGCTCTTCTTCCCCTCCTCAATAATAAAGTCCAGTTGTCTTGTTGCAATATCCGCACGTAACAGCCGCACTTTTATTTCGTCGCCTATGCGGTAGCGTTTCTTTGTCCGCTCGCCTGACAGGCAGTAATGCTTGTCTTCAAATATATAATAATCGTCCTCCATGTTGCTGACCTTTACAAGGCCCTCTATTGTATTTTCGAGCTCAACAAACATGCCAAAGGAGGTTACATTGGAAATAATACCTTCAAAGATTTCACCCACATACTCCTTCATAAACTCAACCTTCTTCAGATCCTCCGTCTCGCGTTCAGCCTCATCAGCGGCTCTTTCCCTTTCAGAGCAAAGCCTGGCTATCTCAGGAAGCTTTAGTAATAGTTCCTGTTCGCGTTGATCGGTCAGATTGCCTTTCAACTCCTCCTTCATCAGTCTATGTATGATCAGGTCCGGATACCTTCTGATTGGCGATGTGAAATGGCAATAGAACTTCGCAGCCAGACCGAAATGGCCAAGATTCTGATGGCTATATCTAGCCTTTGCCAGTGATCGCAGCATGACAGTGCTCATAATCATTTCTTCCCTGGAACCTTTTGCTCTATCCAGAATCTCCTGCAACGCCCTCGGGTGGATTTTATTCAAGCCCTTGAGAGGATAGCCCAAATTGCTTGAAAACTCGGCAAAAGCCATGATCTTCTCACTATCCGGCTCTTCATGCACCCTGTATACAAAAGGTGCTCCCAACCAATGGAAATGCTCCGCCACCGTCTCGTTGCACACAAGCATAAACTCCTCAATAATCCTGTTTGCAAGGGTTATCTCGTATTTTTTCACTTCAATCGGCTTGCCCTTTTCATTAAGTGTAATTTTTGTCTCACCAAAGTCAAAGTCAATGGCTCCCCTATCCATCCTTTTTTTACGCAGCATTAGCGCCAGTTCCTTCATCAATTCAAATTCTTCCAACAGATAGCCGTATTGGGCCAACAGCTCTTCATCCGACCTCTCAAGCAGCTTATACACATTGGTATAAGTCATTCTCTCAGAAATATTGATAACGCTTTCAAAAAATTCGTGCCTAATCACTTTGGCATTCTGATCCAAGTCCATCATAACCGTGAATGCCAGCCTGTCTGCATTTGCATTAAGACTGCAAATGCCGTTTGACAGCTTCGCAGGCAGCATGGGGATGACCCTGTCAACAAGGTAAACGCTAGTACCCCTTTTTAAAGCCTCAACGTCCAGTGGTGAATCCTCAGTCACATAGCTGCTTACATCAGCTATATGAACACCCAGCCTGTAGCCCCCTTTCTGCAACCTCTCAACAGACACCGCATCGTCCAGATCCTTGGCATCTTCTCCATCAATGGTTACCATTCTGAGCTTCCTGAGATCACGTCTGCCCTTTAGCATTTTTTCATCAACTTCATCCGGTATGCTTTCAACCTGTTCAACCACATCTTCCGGGAATGACTCCTTCAGGTCGTGGGATTTAAGTATTGACAAAATGTCGGTGCCCGGCTCATTGCTGTCGCCAATGATCTCAACAATCTTGCCCTCGGCGTTGCGCCTTTTCTCAGGCCATTTGATGATCTCCGCTATGACCTTGAAGCCCGGTTTTGCCCCATTGATCTCGTCCTCGGGTATAAAAATATCGCCCGGGACTCTACGATCGTCAGGTACCACAAAGCCGAAATATTTGCTGGATTCAAATGTTCCAACAATTTTTACATTGGCTCTTTTAATTATTCTGACTATCTCACCCTCGGAACGCTTGTCGCCTGTTCCTTTGACTGTTACTCTTGCGATAACTCTGTCATTGTTCATCCCGCCTGTCATACCCTCTGCCGGAATATAAACATCTCTGATCAACTCATCGTCAGGTATCAAAAAGCCATACCCGCGCTCATTCCCCTGCAGACGGCCTACCACCAGATTCAATCTCCCCGGCAGTCCGTACCTGTCCTTATTTGTCTTATAAATGACACCCTCCTGCTCCAAATCAGCCAGGATGTCTGCAAACTGCTTCCTATCCACCTGAGGCACATCAAGCACCACTGCAAGCTCATCAAACTTCAATGGCCTATAAACAGCCTCTGTCATTAATCCAACAATTCTTTCTTTTCTTTCCATTGTTTCTTTCATCAAATTCCTCTCATTCGCACTTTAATTCCCACATATACCCGAATCATGCAACCAATATTCAAAAGCAGTTGTTTTTTCTATTATTCCTTATTTGTCCGCATTTTAAACCCGAGAAGATGACCTATTCGCTGTCACCCTTGCTATGTATGTAACGAGAAAAGACTATGCATCTCTGCATAGTCTATATGCCGCATTCCTGCTTATTTCAATAGAAGGTACAATATAATGGACGTAATAAGAAACATTACCGCTGCTATTGTAGTATATTTGCCCAGCATGGCATTCAATGTCCTGCCCTTGTTCTTTCCAAAGAAAGTCTCTGCTCCGCCGGCTATAGAACCGGACAGTCCTGCGGACTTACCCGACTGAAACAGAACGACAACGATGATGGACAATGAGAACAATATATGGAACACTGATACTATTATTTGAATCGTAGACAAAAACAACACCTCCCAAAAAATTAACAAATCAAATTGTAGCACATATCCCGCAAAAATACAAGCCCGCTGCGGTTTAATTCCACGGCAACGGCAACCCCAATTTATTAAGGGGCTGTGAATAGTAACACCCCAATTGCCTTAATTGCATGAAATTTATCTATAATTCACATCATTTGTCCCTCAGATTAAACCATGCGTCAAGTCCGGGGTATATGGCAGCTTCGCCCAGCTCTTCTTCGATCCTCAGCAACTGGTTGTATTTTGCTGCCCTGTCGGTTCTCGACGGTGCGCCGGTCTTTATCTGTCCCGAATTCACAGCTACTGCAATATCGGCAATAGTCACGTCTTCAGTTTCACCGGATCTATGGGAGGTAACTGCTGTATAACCCGCCCTGTTTGCCATTTGGATGGCATCAAGAGTCTCTGTCAGCGTTCCAATCTGGTTTACCTTTATAAGTATTGAGTTGGCCACTCCCATGTCGATACCCTTTTTTAGCCTCTCCGTGTTTGTCACAAAAAGGTCGTCGCCCACCAGCTGTATCTTGCCGCCAAGCCTCTTGGAAAGCAATCTCCAGCCTTCCCAGTCCTCTTCCGATATGCCGTCCTCAAGAGAAATGATAGGATACTTTGCAACCAAATCGGCCCAAAAATCCACCATTTCATCTCTGGTCATACGAATGTCTGATTTCCAGAATAAATATGTGCCATCCTCCTGGTACATTTCCGTCGCAGCAGCATCAATCGCTAACAGGAAATCCTTTCCCGGTTTGTAGCCCGCTTTTTCTACTGCCTCCAGGATTACTTGGATGGCCTCCTCATCGCTCTTCAGATCCGGAGCAAAACCGCCTTCATCTCCTACTGCAGTTGAGTAGCCTTTTGCACTCAGAACCTTCTTCAAACTATGGAATACTTCTGCACACATCATCAGTGCGTTTCTAAAGCAATCCGCACCAACAGGCATAATCATGAATTCCTGTATGTTGACACTGTTGTCGGCATGTTTTCCGCCATTAATGATATTCATCATAGGCACCGGCAGCATTTTGGCATTGACTCCGCCAATGTATTGATAAAGACTTATGCCCAGCGCTTCCGCCGCTGCCTTGGCTGATGCCAGAGAGACACCAAGGATAGCATTGGCGCCGAGTCTGCCCTTATTTGGCGTGCCATCGAGAGCAATCATTTTTTTATCTATCGCCGTCTGATCAAATACATTCATCCCCTCAATTTCAGGGGCAATGATTTCATTGACATTTGCAACAGCTTTAAGTACTCCCTTGCCAAGATATCTGTTTAAGTCGCCATCCCGCAGCTCAACCGCTTCAAAAGCACCTGTGGATGCACCCGACGGAACAGCCGCCCGTCCGACAAAACCACCTTCAACGATAACCTCCACCTCGATTGTAGGATTCCCTCTGGAATCAAGAATCTCTCTGCCGAATATACTTTCAATCTCAAGAAACTGTTTCATTTTATCTCCTCTCTGCTCTCCCGGGTAGGAATATGCATCCGGATATGCTTCTCGCTTATTAGAAATAGCATATCTCTCTTGCATGTGATTGTAAATAGAGTCTGGTGCTCTGTCAACCGCACCGGATTTATTTTAACCGCTAAACAGTAAAATTAGAAGCATATATG
>CAYGHY010000192.1:3084-5810 GCA_964349435.1 uncultured Oscillospiraceae bacterium | reverse complement strand
CTCTACTCTTTTTTAAGTTTAATTACATCTTTCTTAACTTAATGACATTGCCTAAAGGATGGCCCTTTTTGTTTTGCTGTTGCTTAATGCGCAGCATTGCAGCAGATTATGCATATGATATGTAAGGTCGCCTTTTCACAATTCGTTTGTTATGTATAAAACCCCATTAAATAATTAATACTAAAAAGGCAAGAAGAAACAATCCAGTTAAGGAGGTAAGGACATTGAAGGCAACCGGAATTGTGCGAAGAATAGATGATCTCGGCAGGGTAGTTATTCCCAAGGAGATCAGAAGAACCCTTAGAATAAGAGAAGGCGACCCCTTGGAGATATTTACCGATAAGGATGGAGAAGTTATATTAAAGAAATATTCACCAATAGGGGAATTGGGTGATTTTGCAACTCAATATGCTGACTCAATTCATAAAACCAGTGGCCATATAACATGTATTGCAGACAGGGATACTATCATTGCGGTGTCGGGTGCATCCAAGAAAGAATTTCTTGAAAAGTCACTGAGCACTGAAGTGGAGCGGATAATTGAGGAAAAAAACACTTTGGTGATCAAATCCTCTGATGACAAGAGTATCACGATATTGGCCGATGAAGGCTCTGATAAGAAGTATACCTCCCAGGTTGTATCGCCTATTATTTCGGAAGGTGATCCTATTGGTGCTGTAATGCTTCTCTCCACCGACCCTAACACCAAAATGGGAGAAGTTGAAGCAAAGCTCGCTCAATCAGCTGCAGGCTTCCTGGGGAAACAGATGGAACAGTAGTAAGAGGCATCCTCTTATGAAAGCCGCACAGAGAGTGAAAACAGCAGATTTGGTAGATCTGCTGTTTTTATTGTTATTCTGGTGCTGTCTAAGTTGAAGAAACAGGAATATTACATCTAAATTAATAATAGTCCGCGCCAATTCTAATAAGATATGAATTATGCTATAATTTTTTTAAGATTCGAACTATATATCACTACCCGAACTTAAACAGGGGAGAGAAATGCAGTTTAACGCCATAAATGCTAGGATAGAAGGCATCCGGGACAATACAGCAGAAATAAGCAGGTTTTTAGAGGAGTACAAGCCCTTTGTCGCATCTTGTGCAGAAAAAGTGACAGGAAGATATATGAACTATGGATTGGATGATGAACTCAGCATCGCAATGCTTGCATTTGTGGAGGCAATTAAATCATTTGATCGGACGAAGGGTAATTTTTTCTCATTTTCCCATACTGTGATAAAAAGAAGAATTATTGATCATTACCGAAGCGAAAAACGCCATAAAGAAGAGATCTCGCTTAATATGTATATTGAAGAAAAGGATGATGAATTCGATTTAAGCAGTGGTGAGGCGTTACGGGTATACTCTGAAAAAAAGATTTCGGAAATCAGAAAGCTGGAAATGGAGGAACTGGGAAAGGAGCTGGCAGCCTTTAAAATTACATATACAGACCTGTCCAGGGCATCTCCAAGACACGAAAAAACTCGAAAACAATGCAGCGAGATAGTCGGCCTCATATTGTCCAGGCCTGATATGCTGCAGCAGATTCTGGTAAAGAGATATTTGCCGGTAGCGGAAATAGAAAATGCTTTAAGACTACCCCGAAAATTAATAGAGCGGTTCCGAAAATATATTATAGCAGTAATATTAATTGCCATAGGGGATTATGAATACATACGGGAGTTCATCAAGCTTTGAGAAGGGGGGGTGGCAGATGAGAGGAATCATAGCAGAAATAAATGATAAATATGCTGTAGTACTGTGTCAGGACGGGTCATTCAGAACGTTAAAAGCAACAGCAGACATGACGGTTGGCAATGAAACGGAATTGAGCCAGACCACCCGAGATGTAAAAGTGATAAGGCTTGTGACAAAGGTCGCCTCTTTTGCGGCGGCAGCCATGCTTACACTGGGGCTAGGATATGGAGCCTATAGTTATACAGTGCCCTATAGTTATGTGGATATAGATATCAACCCAAGCATTGAGTTAACTGTCAATGTATACGATAGAATAATAAAGGCAGAAGCATTAAATGATGATGGAGAAATACTCATTAACAATAGCAGCTTAAAAAATGCACGGCTGGAAACCGGCGTTTTGCAGCTGATCAATAATGCCACAAAGCAGGGTTATTTAAGAGCAGATCCCGTTACTACCAACGCGGTAATTCTCACTGTTTCAAGCAGCGATAGTGTGAAATCCAAGAAGCTGAAGAAATCACTGATGCAAATTACGACAAAGGAGCTAAACATAGGCAGCGTCAAATCAGAAGTTCTGGTTGGCGAAGCAAGCATCAAGCAATTGGAGGATGCAAAGAAACTAGGTGTAACGCCTGGTAAGTTTGCTTTTATAGAGGATGCTATAGAGGATGACCCGGAGCTTGAGCTGGAAGATCTTAAAAAGGCCACTGTAAAGGAGTTAATTGAAAAGGCAAGGAACAAAAAAGATGCTAAAATCGAGCAAGTATACATTGAGGTGGAGGATAGCGACACGGATGAAAGCAAAAGTAATAAGATAGAGCAGGATGAGGAAAATGTTAAGGTTGAAAATGGCGTGAAACAGAAGGAGTCCGGTGTACAGCGGAATACTCCTGAATCGAAGGATATAAAGGGTGCCATTGACAGCAAGCTGAGCAAAGATGGGGACGATGGCAAAAAGAAGCAAGGTAAGGGTAATGACGAAGGAAAGCCGGATAATGGCGACGATGGCGGTGAGCGCAATA
>CAYGHY010000192.1:0-2984 GCA_964349435.1 uncultured Oscillospiraceae bacterium | reverse complement strand
AAGAAAAAGACGGTGAGCGCAATAAAGAAAAAGACGGTGAGCGCAATAAAGAAAAAGACGGTGAGCGCAATAAAGAAAATGGCGAGGATGACGGTGAGCGCAATAAAGAAAATGGCGATGAAGAAAAAAAGCAGAACAGCGCTGACAGGTTCCAACATGAAAAAAAGCATAGGCAGCAACTGAGGGATGAGCTGCTTGAGCAGATGAAGGAAAGCAAACATGAATGGGATGAGGAGAAATTGGACAAAGGACAGCAAACTAAGGAAAACGGTGAAAGAACGGAAAAGCACGGTGATTAAAAAACAATAAATAAGAAAAAACCATAAGACTACAATTTACATATTACAGCATTGATTCGCATAAGAGTACTTAGACAGACACTTGACGTAATTCAAGCAAAGCTGGTTGAGGCGCTGAAAGTACTGGTTTTTGCAACTCCCTGTCAAAACTTTCTGCTGCCGGCATACCGTAAAATGACAAAATCCTTTGTGTGTCCCCGCTATAATTGTTTGTAATGGGGGGATACGAAGGATGAAAACAGTTACAGTACCAATGAGTAAGAACAGCTTTGCTGTTGAGATTCTAAACAAGTTTTTTTTATACCAGAACAATTATCTGATACTGATTTCTGCATTTCTACTGGGCAGGAGCAATATTGCCGATGGTCTGCTGCCATTTGGCGCAGCGTTTTTTGCGGCGGTTTTCGGGGTTGCAGGCATTAATATTCCGACTGCAGCAGCAGTGATTTTTGGCGCTGCTACCAAAGGCTCACTGGAACTGGTGTATATAAATGCGGCCGGCATGCTTCTGTATTGTGTTTTTTGTATACCGATGAAGAACACCGGTACAAAGGTGAATATCAAAGCGGCAGTTCTACTGTTTGCAGCTATGCTGATTCCTCAATTGATTCTTGCAGGGCTGCAGGGGTTCCTGCTTTATGATGTCCTCAAGTCGGTTTTTAGTTCATTCATAATCTTTGTACTTTACTATATATTCAGATTTTCCGCACCTATTTTGGCGGGTATAACCAAAAGAGCATTATTTGCCGGTGAGGAAGCTATAAGTGTTGCTATTACAGCCGCGCTGGTTCTTTCAGGGTTAGGAACAATTCAGTTCCTTGGATTCTCCATAAGAAACATAATAAGTGTGGTGATACTACTGCTTTTCAGCTTCAAATGCGGTGCAGGTGCCGGAGCGGCAACAGGTGCCGTTATAGGGTTGTTCACCAGCATTTCCATAGAAACTACCCCTTCTATTATCGGTGCATATGCCTTATGCGGAATGCTGGCCGGAATACTTGGCTATCTTGGCAAGACCGGCTCAGCTCTCGGGTTTTTGATGGGCAATATGATTCTGGCGGCATACTTGAATGGGGCAACGGAGGTCATGCTCTATTTAAGGGAAATTATTGCCGCAGCCGTTATGTTCTTTATTTTGCCAAACAAGTTATTAAATGCGGTGACAGGCCCTTTCATAAGGGATAGGGAGTTATTTGCCGACAGAAGATGCTATTCTCAAAGAATTAGGGATATTACCGTAGAGAAGCTTGAAAAATTTTCAAGAGCTTTCATGGAGTTGTCAAAAACCTTCGGAGAAATTGCGGAGACTAAAACGTCGGCAGGAAAGCAGGACATTAATATGTTTTTTGACAGAGTTGCCGACAGAATATGCAGTGATTGCAGTTTGTGCATGCACTGCTGGGAGCGTAATTTTTACGATACTTATCAGGTAATGTTCAAAATAGTTGAAAGACTTGAGGCCAAAGGCAGAGTGGAAGCAAGCGATATTCCGGTTTATTTCCTGGACAAATGTGCGAAGATTAATGAATTTGTTAGTGTTGTAAACAATATGTACGAGCTGTTCAGGGCAGGAATCATATGGAAGAGCAAGCTTGGTGAGAGCCGGGGAGTAATAAGCCGGCAGTTTGAAGGCATGTCCCGGGTTATTGCCGGCCTTGCACACGAGATTAATACCGAGGTCAGCTTTATGGGACCGCTGGAAGACGAAATAACGACTGCATTGCTCAATGCAGGCATAAAGGTGAAAGAGGTTACTGCGTATGAAAATATCTGGGGAAAGTATGAAATTAATATACTTCACAGTGTGTGCGGCGGAGCGAGGAGTTGCATAAGTGTTTTAGAAAAAACAATATCTGAGTATGCCGGCAGAAAGATGATTCGCGAAAACGAGGATTGCAGTAGTAAAGGAAGAGATGGGAACTGCAGTATCAAGCTTGTGGAAGCAGAAAACCTTAAAATTACCACAGGCATTGCCAGATTGCCAAAATATGGCAGCAATGTTTCCGGGGATTGTTTCACTTTTGTAAACAGCGGAAATGGAAAATTTACCCTTGCGCTCAGTGATGGGATGGGAACCGGACATGGTGCGGCAGTTCAGAGCAAAGCAACGGTGAACATGCTGGAAAGTTTTCTTGAATCGGGATTTGATAAAGATATGGCGGTGAGTCTTATCAATTCTGTGCTTGTGCTTAAATCCAATGAGGATTTTTCTTGCACAATTGATCTTTCAATCATAGACTTATTCAATGGAGATATGGAATTCGTCAAAATCGGCGCAGCACCCACCTATATCAAGAGATCCGGCAAGGTGGATATCATCAGGTCGGCTTCACTGCCGGCAGGAATATTGGCTGGGATAGATATTGAGCTGGCACATAGGATTGTTGAGGGCGGGGATATGATTATCATGGTGACAGATGGCATTATTGATAGTTTTGTAGGTGAAGAACCCGGGGATCGTCTGTTAATGAAATTCCTGCAGCAGCTTGAAAGTCTCAATCCTCAGCTGATAGCAGACAATATCCTGAATGAGGCCAACAAATGCTGTGATAATAAGCCGTGTGATGATCTGACCGTACTCGTGGCAAAGGTATGGAAAAAACCACGTTGATTTATATAAGTATAGGAATTTATAAATCTCCTAAAAAATTCCTATGCTGGGGTTTGGAAAGGGGAATCCCCTTT
>CAYGHY010000191.1:0-5858 GCA_964349435.1 uncultured Oscillospiraceae bacterium | reverse complement strand
GTAATGATCCCATAGTCTGTAGTAATCAGTTTTCCATTGTTATTTAAGTACAGGTCAATGGAAGCAATATATCCGACAGAATTGTTTGCAATGCTTTGGAGTGAATTGACCATGTCTATCCCCATGAGATAGCTTTCGGCAGTATCTTTGTCCTCTTTCGCAAACCATTGCTGTATGGACATATTCCCTTGGACGATATCTGCCGTATTCTGGAGGCTCTGTAGAATAATATCTGTAAACTCGGAGGTTTTGGCCACACTTCCTTTGCTTTCCTTTATTACGATTTGCTCAATATTTGTCGAGTAAAGCCGGTAGAATATTGAGTTGAAAATGAAGAATACAATGATAACAGCAAAAAGGAAATATATAATCAATTTTTTCTGAGTAGTTATCATTCCAAATTTCTTGTATATTTCGTCGAGCCTCAGGTTATCAAGCATTTATGTGCTCCTCTGCGCAGGAACTTCTTTGAGTTCATTGTCCTGGAGATTATTAATTCCTATGCTTCAAAAAAATCCGCTTCGCTCTCTTTGTATCTCCTTACATTTTACCTCAATTTCGCAATATATAAAAGACACAAAGCAAACAGGGTGGAGATTTGACCCTCCACCCCGTCAGAAGCTAACATCGCCTATTTGTTTAATTCAGCCAGCATATCATCGCCTTTGATGTTCCTCCAGAAGGCCTCATGCTCCGCATATCCAGCGTCAATCGAAATGTGGCCGGTAATAATCTTGGCGGAAATCTCCTGAATCTTCTTCACGTAGGCAGGCTGGTTCTTGTCATACAGATCAGATTTCCCGCCCGGTACTATGTACCTTGGCCCAAGGTGCTTATTTGCTTCTGCGTTTACCTTAATCTGTTCCGGCATCAATTTTTCAGTTATAGGATCCCATTTGAAACCATAATCACTTATCTTCGGGAAGTACAGGAAAAAGCCGTTTACATCGCTCTTGTATCCAGAATTTTTGGCTCTGTCAATAGCTTGTATAGTTCCGTTTTCAATGGTGTAATGTTTGCCCTCAACGCCTAGATTTCTAAGCTTTACACCCTCTTCCGTATATACGTAATATTTGATAACTTCGAGTGCCTTTTCCACATTCTTGGACTTTGAGGATATGGCAAGTGCATCCTGTATTGCTTCATTAAGATTGCCATAGTAGCCCTTCGGTCCCTTCAACTCATAAACAGGCACAAATGCGGATGGTTTATTCACTCTGTAACTCTCAACCGAATAATATATATACCTGTTGTAATAATCCAATGCTGATATAGCCTTACCTGAGAAGAGCTTTTCTCTCATTGAGGCATTTTCATTGGTAACAAATTCCTGATCCCAGATCTTATCTTTATAAAGCTTTGCACAATACGCAAGCGCTTCCTTTGCCATAGGTGTATTGAAGCCGTCATAGAAAAGGCCTGCATTGTTTATGCCGATTCCATAGTATGCTCCGAACGGGTTGAAGAAGAATGGAAGATTGTCAAGGAATTTCGGGAATGTGAATGGAATGAACCTCTTGCTGTCGATCTTTTTCATCTCATTGTAGAACTCATCAGGTGTAGGAGTTTCTGAGAGCTTCACTCCATAAAGGTCGAGAGTACCCTTCCTCATCCAGATAACCTTGGATAAGGGCACGTACATCGGTACTGCCATCAGTTTTCCTTCCACCCTCATGTAATCAAGATATCTCTTGCCGACTTGACCGGTGATCTCCGGAAACTTTTTAATAGCGGTATCCAAGGGCATTGTGTACCCTCTTGCTGCCATAATCTGTACGTTGTCCATAGCCTTTCTGATTGCAAAAATGTCAGGAATCTGACCTGATGCAAGCATGACATTGAGCTTGTCATTATAGCTGCTATGCGGTGGAGCAATGACATCCAATACAGTATTGGTCTTCTGCTCAATAACCTTCTGTACTTCCTTCATCAGTTCGGGGTCGACAGCTTCTCCGCCCCAACCGGTCTGGGACAGACAGAATGAAAGCTTGACCGGTGGTTGTTGAGTAACTGTTACATCTACTTTTGCCATTGCTTTTTTATTGGAAGTGCTGGCTACCGTAACAACTGCATTCCCACCTTTGATTGCTGTTATTTTGCCCGTGCTGTCTACTAAAGCAACATTTTTGTCGCTGGTAGAAAATGCAAGAAGCTTTTGCGTTGTGTTTGCCGGGGTAAAAGTAACAGTGATATTATGGGTTTTCCCTACATCGAGGGAAATGGTGCTTTTATCCAGACTTATTGATTTTACCGAAACAACTCTCAATGCTGAAACGGGCAAAACAACAGACAGGACAAGAACAATACACAAAATGAATAAAGCTAGCTTTTTCATAACATCCTCCCATGTTTTCATAGAATTTGAATGATTTATATGCCATATATACAGGGTGTTAAAGTTTATATGCCGGAAATTCGAAAAAACATGTTAGTCTATGAAAAAAACTCACCTCCTCATTCTTCTCCCGGCCTACACTCATTTCTTCTCGAATTTCGACAGACCACCCTGATATAATACCAATAAATTTCCGGTTTCAGTATCAACATATGCCTCCGCAATATCTGCGGCATCTTCCGATACCCGTATCTTTAACTTGCCCTCCGCAAAAGCGGCTTCATATACATCGTCATTATCCTCATACTGGTATCCGGCTTCAGTTTTTGTGATGTTTGCAAAAGAATCCGGATCACTGATGCCTTTCCAGCTTCCAATCAAAATGTCCGGGCTTGAACCGGTATCCGCATCAGGAATAGCTTCCTCAACTGTAGCTGGTTCCAGCGCGGCTGCAGTTTCTCCATCAGGCGCTTCAGTTCCCTGTCCGCTCCCACAGGCAATCAGCCCTAAAGCCAGAGTAACTGCAATAACAAAAACAATCAGGCGTTTGAGATTTTTAATCATGTGTAACTCTCTCCATTCTTTTTAATTTAACTACATCTCTTATTATAACCTCAACCTTTGATAGAACCAAGCATAATTCCTGATATAAAATATCTCTGTATAAAAGGATACAGTATCAGGACAGGAAGCATGGTCATAATCATAACCGCCATCTTGAAGTTATTTAACGCCGACACCGATGATATCGCCGATTCTGACTGGAAAATCAATTGCCGCAGCAACACCTGCAGTGTATATTTGCTGCTGTCGTTGATAAACATAACAACCTGATAATATGTGTTCCAGTGGGTTACTGTGTAGAAAAGCGTTACGGCCGCAATAATAGGGATTGAAACCGGAATGACTATCTTAACAAGAATACCCAATTCAGTGCAGCCGTCAATTCTGGCAGATTCCAACAGACTGTCCGGTATGGAGCACATGTAATTTTTCATTAAAAGCAGATTGTATGTAGAAATTGCCGTCGGAATGATCAGAGCGAGGTAGCTGTCAATGAGCCCAAGAGATCTAACCACCATATAAAACGGTATAATGCCTGCGTCCAGCATCATAGTAGCAATAACGAACCTGATAACAGCAGTTCTGCCCGGAAGTGTTTTATGAGCCAGCGCATAACCCATGACCAAAGTCATGGCCATAGAAAATAACGTTGCTGTCACAGTAATAAATAGTGAATTATAAAAGCTTGGCATATAACCACTGTTCAATATAGCAGAATAATTTGCAAAGGTCAGCTTCTGAGGTATCAGGACAAAACCCTTTTGTGCCACTATTTCATCAGGTGATAAAGAAGTGACAATAATCATCAAAAGAGGCACTACAATAGCCGTGCATACTAAAGTTATGAGAATGCCATTAAAAAATGTAAATATTTTTCTGCTTACCGAGCTTTTGTACAAAATCTTCACCGCCCTAAATTATAAATGTTCTTGAAGGCTATCATATAATGCTCTCGTCAAGGAATTTCTTACTCATTGTGTTACAGCCGATGACAAGCAATGTACTTATTGTTGCAGTAAATACGCTTATTGCAACAGCATAACCAATATTGCCGTTCAGAAGTCCTTCAGTAAAGGAGTATGTATTCAGAACCTCGCTTACTTCCAGTACAGTAGGTCCGTACATTACCAATACTTGTTCAAATATATTAAGTATCCTTGCGACAGTCAGTAACAAAACAGTAGCTATCGTACTTTTAATAGATGGAAGAGTAATGCTCCAGAGCTTTCCCCAATGCCCCGCGCCATCAACTGTTGCGGCATCATACAGCTCTACATCGATGGTTGCTATGGTTGCAATATAGATAATCGTACCATATCCCACATCTCTCCATATATATGATCCGACCAGAACCTGACGGAACCAGTCCGGTGAAGCCATGAAATAAATCTGCTCACCGCCGAAATTCTTTATTACTGCATTTACTATGCCCTCGCTTGGTGAAAGAGCCAGTACGAATACCGCACCAACTACTACCCAAGAAAAGAAATGGGGTATGTATACTATAAACTGTGCAATCCGTTTCAAAACCAAATGGCGCAGTTCATTCATCAACAGTGCCAATATGATGGGAAGCGGAAAGTAAAACACCAGATTGTACAGGCTTAAGAGCAGGGTATTGCGTAGTGCTCCCAGGAATCCTGGGGAAGTGAATAACTGCTTGAAATTGTCAAGGCCTATAAAGCTAACCTCTGCTTTCAGGCCGTAATTGGTAAATGCCGTTGCTGTGAAAAGCAGTGGCAGGTATCTGAAAATCAAATACCATATAATCCCGGGGATGAGCAGCAGCAAGATAGCCCTGTGCCTTTTAATTCGGCCCGAGAAACCTTTTCTGTTTTGTATACCGGTTGCTTGCAGAGCATGTACATTAATGTTATTATCTCTCATGCAAATTCTCCCTGTGTGCAGGTATATAGCTTACAATTACATGCTATACAATTTATACTTCAGATACTACATAACATTTCTTATATTTCTTATAATTTCTTTACATTCGTTTGGCATTGATAAAAGCACATATGTACGCTATAATGTACATAACGGAGGTGATAGTATGACCAATACGAATGCAACGAATTTAAGAAAAAATCTATTTGAATATTTGAATTCAGCTATTGAGTTTAATGATATTATCAATGTGAATACCAAAGATGTAGTATGCCGGACGAGTCGATACATTACAGCCAGCCCATTATGAAACCTGATGCAAGATTCTGCAGTCATGGCCGACCGTCCATAGCCCATCTATAATAAATCAAATGAAAATGTGCAATCAGTTGATTTACCAATTTTCTTATAGCAACATCTCAGGATAATGCATTCGTTTGGCATTGACAAATGGAAGGCTCGATTGTATAATATTGAAGTCAGAAGTCTAGGACACTGTGCGGGTGTAGTTCAATGGTAGAACATCAGCCTTCCAAGCTGATTGCGTGGGTCCGATTCCCATCACCCGCTCCAATAAAAATTAATTATGTGCCTGTAGCTCAGCAGGATAGAGCAACGGATTTCTAATCCGTTGGCCAGGGGTTCGAATCCCTTCAGGCACGCCAGAAATACCAAGCCTTTCGGGGGTTGGTTTTTTTATTGCTTATCCCAATACCGACAATCTACCGACAGCTCGTCCGTTTACCGATGAAATACCGTCATATAAAGAAAAAGAGCCTTGCGGCTCAAAGTTAGTTTATTGTGGCTTAGTAAAAAGTTCATCGATTCTCTCAGAAACAGTATCTATATTTTCCAATATTTTGTTAATCATTTCTTCTGTTAAAATTACGCTTGTTCCTTGAAAATCCATTGCTTCTTTACTTGCTATTTTTCCCATATAGGCATCATTTCTTGTGAGAATAGTTTCATCAACACCTATATCTGTTAAATGCTTTTCATAATCGCTTCTTTGGGTCGACCTATAAGGAGAAGCGTTTTTCATGGCAATTAATGCATCTTGATAAAAATACTT
>CAYGHY010000190.1:4219-5863 GCA_964349435.1 uncultured Oscillospiraceae bacterium | reverse complement strand
ATAAAATGCACCCCCCCTCCCTAATGTCAAACTTATTACGAAGGGGGGGTGCAAAACGCCGGGAAGCGTTGATAAATAAAGGAAATCCGTGATTTCTTGAAGCCGTTGCTTTTCATGGTTTCGTTTGTGGTCTTCCAATAAATGTAATTCAGTGCTTGGAAGATTGCCCCGGTATTCATTGGCTTCACCTTGAGATAGATAATGTGACTATTTCACTGCATATAAAAATCCCCATGCCGGTGCGGCGCCCGGCACAAGTAGTGATGAAAACGGGGACGCAGGTTTTCCCGCTCTCTTTTGCAATAGGCTTGAGGAACAATCTACAAAAAACGGTACCTTACCTCATCGATAAATTGATGTTTCACACTACCATCCTTGAAGTTGGCTTCCAAAAATGTTCATTTCGATGTATTATTGCCTTTAGTTCTGCTGTGGGCAGTTTTTGACTTAATTTTCGGCACGCGATGTGTCTGATTTCAGACAGCACTCAACATAAGTATATGTTCGTGCCATGAAAGGTAAATATGTCAGAAATGTACGATGAACTTAAACCAAGGAACATCATCGGAATAAATGAACTGGTTTCTGAACAACTCGAAACAATAAGGCGAGGATACATACAGGATCCTCACAGGATATTGCAGGATTATCGTAAAGAGAAAGCGGAGATTGAGGGTTATCACGGCAGAGAATTGCTCGAGTTGCTGCAAAATGCAGTAGATGAACTCGAAATTACTGATAGACGCTATGTCTGCATCGAACTTGAAGATAACACATTACGGTTCTCAAACAACGGCAGCGTGTTTTCTTTCGATGGCATAGTTTCCATAATGTATTCCAACTTGAGTCCGAAGCACAACAAGCAAAACTACATAGGTAACAAAGGTACTGGCTTTCGGGCAGTACTAAACTGGGCAAAAAGCGTAAGAATCTATAGTGGGGGTTTATCTGTTGAATTTAGCCCTGTGCATTCAGAGACGCTGATGCAGGAACTTTTGGAATTGCCTAATGTCGCGAAGTATAAACTCAAGAAACCAGACCTCCAGGTTGCTACTTTGACTGTGCCCAAAATCATTGATCCACTTGAAGATAAGACATATGATACGATTATTGAAATTGAGCTTGAGGAGACAATGCTTGATGATGTTATTGCTCAAATCGCAAGCATGAACTCCAGATCCCTTTTATTTTTAGATTCACTCAATAAGCTGACTATCATTAACAACAATTCGGAAATCGTGTATAGAAAAGAAACCACTCTCAGTGCAGATAACATAAAAAGAGTAACAATAGAAACTGAAAATAATGGTTTGCCAGCAAATTCTGAAGAATGGATAATTGCGTTTGAACACGGGATTCTAGAAAATCAACACTATCAGGTAGCTGTTGCATACAAAGAGGACTTGTCTATTGAGGCTGATGTCTTATATAGTTTTTTTAGGACACAGGTTGCGTTTCCATTACCTGCACTAATACATGGTACCTTTGATTTAAGTGCAAACAGGAACAACCTCAATCAGACCAATCTCAATAAATTAGTCCTGGAAGCAGCATGTCGTTTGTTGATTGGAACCGCAATTTCTATGAACGAGGGCAAGGTTGATTACTTTCCGCTACAATTGCTAGCATTAAGAAGCGTATTCC
>CAYGHY010000190.1:0-4209 GCA_964349435.1 uncultured Oscillospiraceae bacterium | reverse complement strand
GGACTAAAATTGAAGATTTCTATTATGAAACACTTGCGAAAAGTCGAATTTTCCCGACCGTTAATTCCAGTTACATTTCTTTTTTTGATAGTCCATTTTTTTATGAAAGCCGGATTGCTCGATTCCTAAGCGGTGCACACTTTTCTAGTCTTCTTCAGGATTGTGAGGATGTAATTGTTGTTAAGACCATTCACACGCTCGCAAAACAGTACAAGGTTAAGCTCACCTATGAATTTTCCTATATTACAAAAGGGATTAATCCACTGTTGACCAAACTGGATGACCACGATAGGGCCGAGCTATGTTTGGCTTTCTTGTCGGAATACACAACGATCCCAGAAAATGAAGATCCGCCAAAATTCTTGTTAACATCCAGTAATCGCCCTGTCGGTCAAAAACAGTACGCTTTTCTTCCTCCGGAAAAAGACAATGATGTTGCCCCGCCTCCGGAGTTTGCTGATTTTGCATTCCTACAAAAGACGCAGCTCTCAGCATTTAGGGATATCTTGGGCGCTAACACCTCTGTAAGACAGTTGGCAGACAGGCTGAACATACTTAGAGTTAGGGAGTACAATTTTACTGAGATTGTTCGCGGCGTTATTTCGCAGCTTAATAACAAAGACCACAAAGGCAGCAAGAAAACTGCGAAACACTGTGCAGACACTATCAACTGGCTCTGGAGAATGCACAAGTCAGGGAGATTAAATGAGATTAATCTTCAATCATTCAGCATACCAATTATTGCACGTGACAGCAGTATATATCCAGCAAAGAATCTTTACATCGGTACTGAATACGATAACGACATTACAGAAAACTTGTTGATGCACAAAGACGAACTGTTTGTTGCATCTCCAGACATGTTTGATATTAGGACAGCTGAACTTGATAGTTTTCTGCAATTTCTTAGCGACATTGGGGTTGAAAGGTTTCCACGAACTAGTCAAGTTGAGATGACAGTGATACCTTATGAGTATCGCAAAATAATGGCAAATCAATTTGAGTATCCATTTCGAGCCGGCAATGATATTTTGCTGAATAATGCGAGTGAAGCAATAAATTCAATAACCCAGGTCAATGTAACGGTATTCGAACACTATGAAGACATACTTGAAAATGCAAGCACGTTTAGTATCATATCGTGGTTGCGAAGGGACGAGCGAGCCAGAAATATTGTTACTTCCCAGAACGAATCATCTATCGACAGTGCAGTCTATGTAAAAACTGGGTTGAAGTGGTATCCGCGAAAGGTTCTGGGCCAAGCAATAGCTAGCTTTATGCGATTCGAATTTAGCCACCGCGAATGGATTAGTGTTGATAATGTGCGGTATTCGATTAGGCAATGTCTGTTACGGACCGGAGTTCAACAACTACTGTTGCCACATGTTGTAGAACCGAATTTTGAGGTGTTTCTATCAAAAGAAAAGTTGACTACTGTTGAGCGGTCAGAAATCCGAATGCTTTTTGCTTCGATTGGCGCACCGGAGAATTATGCTGGTTTATCAACAAACCAGTTTTATGGGATACTGCTGAGTCTTCCTCAAGTTGATGAAAACGGTGAGATTAGCAAATCGCTTTATCAATCGCTAATCGAGAACCAGGGCCTTATTGAGCTAGATATAAACGATGCGAACTATATTAAGTACTTTCATGAAGGGATGGTCTATTCAAGCAACAGAGCAAAGTTTACTCCAGTAAGCGATACTGTTTACCTAACTGAGAGAGTAGTAAGTAAAGCGGTAATTAGCAATTTCAACTTGATAGCTATTCCAAAGCGTCAAAGCCAGGAGACAATTCAGAAATATCTTGGGGTAACCTCAATAAAACTAAAGGGAAGAATTGTTGGCAAGCCTGAACTGCATGCTTTGAACGAAGAGTTCATTGAGGATTTTTCCGTGTACAAGGCGTTTTCCTTTTGCTATCGCATTGGAAGCGCAAAACAACCAGAAGTTGCCCTTATGAAATCTCTGAACGTGAACTTATGTAGTAATTTGGAAGCAAGCTTTGATGTGGACAATCTTCTCGTTGAAGACTATTCGTTTATTCGGGGATCTGATGCGGTGTATTTGAAAATTCCGCACGGAGTCCGGTCTTTAGAGGCACTAAGGAAAAATACGGATTTTTGTGCTGCATTAGCAGAAATAATAACCTCCACGATCGATATTCTGGATGGTGGACTGTTTTCAACTTTGAGGGCTCTTTATGCACATGATGATGCTGGCAAGCAAAGCATTATTCTGCAAGACTTCGACTCACTGGATATACTTAGAAGATCCAGGGAGGCTCTTGAACTTGCGCAATCTGTCAAAGAACAATTCAAAGCTGCATGTTTCCACATCGGTGGAGAAGGATTCGATGAGGTTCTGGTTAATTATATGCCGCGCATTAACTTCGATAATGTTAACGACATGGGTAATTTCTTAGCATATAGGGAAATTCTTGATAAACTTGGAATTGATGTTCTTGAGTTCAATAATATTTCCGGGCTCCGAATCGATTTTGAAGGCTATTATCGACAACGACTTGCTGCATTGCTTGAAATGAACAAACAGAAGTACAAAAATGTATTGTACGATATTCTCGTTGACAAAACACGAGACGAGCAAAGACATTTTCTCGATAGAATTGAACAATTCATTGGACATTCATTTATTGTACCTAATACGAAAGCATTTAGTGTTGATTCGCTATTTTTCCAAAAATGGCCTGAGGTTAAGTTACCTGAGAGTAATGATGCGGACTTACACTGGAGAAAGAACCGCACAACTTTCTCTGAAGGGAAAAACATGGATGTTGTAAATGAGTTGCTTGCTGATAATGATTTTAGTAGCTTGATGTACTTTGGTGCGTTTGATTTGCTTGAGAATATGTATGAAAACAGGGCAAGGGAGTGGAAGCGTAAGAAAGAAATCGAAGACAGCATCGGCAAGCCTAATATGGGCACGCCGGCCCCGATAGAAGAAGTAGATGTCAAGCCAGCAGAACCCAACTCGTCAAACAATGCACACGGCGCAAAAACTGGCAATAGATACGCGGGAATGAAAAGAGAAAGACCCAATTCAGTCTGGGGAGCATATGCGGAAAGCATTGTCTTTGAAACTTATTCTCGTATATACAGCGATGTCAAGTGGGTTTCTGAAAATGCGAAAAAGCAAGGTGTAAATCCTGACGGTGTTGGCGGCCTTGGATATGATTTGACATATATGGATGAATTCCAGAAAATGGTGTATGTCGAGATCAAATCAACAACGGCTGATTCATTGACATTCATAATCACAGAAAATGAACTCGAGTTTGGTGAAAGAAATGGTGATGCATATGAAATTGCCCTGGTTGTAAATATTGAGAGTGATAACAGGAAAATCCACCCTTTGAGGGGATTATTTTCATACCCAGATACCGAAACGCGTTATAACAACAGCAAATACCGATTATCTGCGGATAATTACGTTATTAGCTGCGAAATTAGATAGCGACTGGATCAATATTGCCGTATGCCAGTGTGTCATCCGGAGTATTCAGTCAGCAGGTATTTAAACTGTCACCCTCGTCCCCGAAAGAAAAATGACTTCCAGCTTCACGTCAGCAGTCACCTCGATATGATCCAGCACCCTAAGTGACAGGTCATAGTCAAGCTTCTTCAGCCTGCCGCGTTCCTCCAGCAGCCTGGTCATCTCGCGCGCCCGGTATCGGATCAGCGCGTCCTTGCCATCCCTGGCCATCTCCCTGAAGGTGGCGGCATACCGCATCCTGTGCCCAACGAGCAGGTTCCACGCCCGCACGAAGGCTTTGTCTGCCTTTTCTGCAGGCACCTGGATGTCGGTGCACAGCATTTGCCTGGGTTGCGGCAGTTTCCTTTTGCTCCTCAGGTAGTACTGCCGCTGACGGCTCTCCGGCACTTTGCTTGTCAGCGGCCGGGGTGGAGGAGTGAACATCCTGCCCTCGACGGGCATCCCGCGTTCGCCCCTGAAACTGCTGCATCGCCAATAGGCTTGATCCTTATCCTCGGCCTTCTGTGGATGCAGCAGCATATAAGTTGACCCGCACACTGGACAGACGATCCTGCCCGACAGCGGGTTCTCTTCATTGTGCCTGCAGTAGACCGTGACATGATGCTCCCGGCAGTACGCATCCTGCCTTTGCAACTCCAGTTGTACACACTCCCAGGTCTCCAGGTCAACGATCCCAGGGTGGCTCCCTTCCAGGTAG
>CAYGHY010000189.1:0-5899 GCA_964349435.1 uncultured Oscillospiraceae bacterium | reverse complement strand
TTATGAACAGATAGGGACAGTGATTACCAATGATGATGATGGTCAGCAGACAGAAGAAAGAGCGGCCGTTTGACCGCTCTTCCACCAAGGTGAAGTGGGAAGAAAAAAGGATACAGAAAAAGCATCCCTCAGGCTCTCAACCAGTGATGCTTGTAATGAATCGTTTATTCTCACTTCCCTTCCATTATAACACTTCGGAAAACTGACGTAAAGGAGGGAAAGATTGAACTTGAAAAATGTATATGTGTCACTTGAAGAGGCTGCAGGGCTTGAAGGCATATCATATCAGGCTATCAGACAACATAAGAGCCGTAACCCTGAAGCCTATATAATAAAGACTGAGCGAACAAGCAACGGAGGTAAAGAGCGTGTTTTAGTATCTCTTACCTCCTTGAGTAAAAAAGCACAGAAACGGTACAACCAAGCCCTTAAGATTGAAGAATGCAAGGTTATTGCAATGCCGAGCAGCAAGAAGGCTGTCAACCTAGCTGAGTTGGAGGCATTTATCGGCACTAAAAAATATAAGGGGTTGATTGCTGATGCGGAGGAAGCCGCTGCAGCTGCAACCGAGTTTCTTAAGTATGATGCAGTCTGGGGGGACAATCAAAAGAAGGAGCTTGCAGAGCGCATAGCGGCGCAGTCCAGCATATCTACAAGGACACTGTACAGGTATGTTGACAGGTACAGGATCGGCGGGACGGTCGCACTGATCAGGCTGCCAAACAAGTTTCTTAAGAAGCAATTCATTGAGCGGCCATCCATACCCAAGGAGGTTGAGGAGCTTATCAGGGCAGAGTACCTGCAGCTAAATGGACCACGTCCCTCCCACATTAAAGCGAAGGTGGATATGTTCTGCCAGCTGAAGGAGCTTGAAGCTCCGGGGAAGGATAGTATTTACCGTTATTGCAGGGATATGGACAAATATGAGCCTGACCTAGTGTGCTTCGCACGTGAAGGTGTTGAGGCATATAACAAAAAGTTCGGCTTCAAGGTGCACCGTGAAGATCCAAAGCTGGCTAATCAGGTGTGGGAAGGAGACCATCATGTTTGTGATTTCTTTGTCGAGTATGATGGCAAGGCTGCAAGACCATGGCTTACAGTATGGTTTGATGTTTGCACCAGAACAGTCAGAGGCTTCACACTGGCGATACAGGCTAATGGGCGCACCATATCAATGGCTTTACGACATGGGATTCTTAAAAAGAAGCTTCCGGAATATAGCATCAGCAAATCAAGGGAGGCTGTCACTGCTACAATGGCTCGTTTGGGGTGGCTGCCTGAAGAGATAGAAAAGCTGTCCGGTACAGAAAGCCCACTTTATGGCATGCCGCAGGAGCTATATATTGATAACGGTGAGGACTATAAAGCAGCACTGGCAAAGGGACTCAAGCATAAGAACTGGGAATACTCCAGCGAGCTTAGGAGCTTCTGCGAGCTGACGAAAACAGATAAGCGCTTTTGTACTCCATACACACCTTGGGCGAAGGGTCACAATGAGCGTTGGTTCGGCACATTCACTGATCAGAACTCACGCTATATACCGGGATTTTGCGGAAAGGATAACAAGAAGAGACCTGCCGGACTGGATGAACAGGCTATGGCAAGGCGGGGTGAGCTACTGACTTTGGAGGAAGCATACCTGATCACAGAGTTTTATGTGCACAAGTACCACAATACGGTACACAACTCTCTGGGAATGACTCCTTTTGAGAAGGTCAGCAAGACAGCGCTTGCACGGACAGAGATACCAGAGGAAAGGGATCTTGACATGTGCCTTATGAATGTAGACAAGGCGCATGTATCAAGGAGCGGGATTAGCAAGTTCGGTACAAAGGGCAATCCACGGTATTATGCACATCCGGATCTGGATAAATACATAGGGCGGGATGTTGTGATCAGGTATGATCCTAACCGGATTGACGAAATACTTGCCTTCGACCCAAAACGGTCTGGTCAGTATATTTGTACGGCAACAACCAATTCACTGCCGTTTGGGGCAAGCCAGGATGATGTGAAAGCGCATGCAAAACGGCAATCATCCCGGAGGAAGGAAATCAGACAGCAGGTGGGTGGAGTGAAGCAGAAGACATTTGAAAGTGTTGTCATGAATAGGCTCGCTGCCGGAAGAAGTGTTGTAAGTGGTCGGACAGAGCATCCTGAAGGAGTGACAATGATTACCCCTGTCACTAAGGCATCAAGGGGACGGAAAAAGTCACCGGCTGCAGCTCCGGTAGGCAAGTCCTCAAAGGTAGCTGTAAACGAGAGCGGCATCAGAGGTACATTTGATGCTCACATGATTAATGTCGGAAAAGAAGCGAGTAAAGGGAGGTAAACATAATGTCAGCATTGTCAGCATTAAAAAATTCTGAGGTTGAACAGATTAGATTCGTTATAAAGGACACTTGGTCGTTGGAAAAAAAGATGCTCTGCACTCTTTTAAATGAAGGTGCTACCTGTAAAAAGGTCGGGGATGAGATTGGCATACACCGTTCTACCATCAGCCAATATGCCAATGATAAGGCTGCAGGAAATGTAGAGAAGGTTGAACAGGCACTCAGAGAGTACTTTGCAAAGCTCGGCAAATGGCCGGAGGAAGAGAAGACCCCTTCCCCATCCGAATACAAGCGGGATGTTTCGGATATCGGCGTAATACCGACAAATGATCAGGCTAGGGTAATGGGTGTTTGCCAGAGGGCGCACACGCAAAATGAGCTATGTTTACTGGTTGGTGCTCCCGGGACTGGTAAGACAAGAATAACCAAGGAGTATCAGAAGGCTAATTCCAACGTTTATATCGTCACCTGCACCAAGCGTGGCAAGACAAAAACGGTACTAAGAAGGATCTGTGATGCAATAGGGATTGAAAACTATGGGTCATCCGGGGATATAGAAATGAGGATTGTAAAATCACTTATACGCCGGAATAGCAAATGCCTTCTCATTTTTGATGAAGCAGACTTTTTAAATCTTGATGCGCTGGAGACTATCCGTGGAATTTTCGATGAGGTTTCTGGGGACGGCGGCAACCTTGGAGTGCTCCTTTGCGGAAATGAGAAGCTTGCCCAGGACATCATGGTTTATGCAGAGGAAAGACCGGATTATGCAAGGCTGCGTGACAGGGTTGGATTCTTCCAGAGACTTTATGGGCTCGGCGAGCTAGAGGTTGAGAAATTCCTGACCGGGATTAACTGCACAGTGCATGCCAAGAGCTTACTCATTAGCATAGGCGTTAACAGAGGCACAAGGCAGTTGCTGATGGCACTGAAGCGATTGCTTGAGGTAACGAAAGGTAAAACCATATCAGCGGATCTAGTACAGGAGCTTGGACAGATAGTCCTGAGCTTCAATGCGTGAGGAGGATGCGGGATGAAAAACACTTTAAAAAACAAGCTGACCTTTGAGGAAACGGTACGTATGGCTATAAACAGCGTGGGCGAAGGATTGATGAATCGGCAGGAAGCTATAAGGATGATTGAGGATGCAGCTGGTCAAATTGTAGGCAGTCTGGAGAGTAGTCTACTTGCTGCTGTTATGACATTGGAACGGGCTGTTGAGGAGTACCGCGAAGCTTACATAAGGCATCCGCTTGACGATATGACACTGGTAGATGCTCAAAGTGTCTATGAAACAAAGGGCATGCTGCTGTACTGCAGAGATGGGCATGCGGTGACAATGTTCAGGGAAGCTCCAGTGGAGCACAATGAGCCTGTGGCTGTGTGCCCGTAGAATTTTATAAAGCCGAAATTTGCGGCCTGGTGGCCGCACCTTAATGCAGCTCCTTTTATGGGAACCGTCCCAAGCCGGAATCATGCAGAGGGAGGAATGAAGAAAGGAGGCTTAATGATGAGCCAGGTTAAGCAAAAGGTTATTTCAAAGCACGGCGGTTTAACGATACCGTCTGATATAAGACGGGAGTACAACGCTTTCCTTGGTGGAGAGGCTGTTGATATTCAGATGAATGATGGGAAGCTGGTTATTGCTCCTCACAATCCACGGTGTATCTTTTGCAGCGGCATTGAAAATGTGTCAAAGCATGCTGGGAAGAATGTATGCAAATTGTGTATTGGAGCTATGGCAAAGGGGGTTGGACTGGATGGATAATGCTACATTAAAGACGAAAGTAGATGAGTTTGTGAAATGGTCCAAGCTGGCAGACGACTGTAAAAAGGAATTGGAGATTTTGAAAGGCGAACTTCAAAAGGTTGGTGAGGAAATGCTTGCTGACAAGAAGGTAAAGCAGGTTGACCTCTGGGGCACTAATAATTCAAAGGTGGTCGTTACTGAAAGTGAGACTGTGAAGGTGGTGCATCATGTGATCCTCTCTCAGCTGCTTGGTGAAGTGCTCAAAAGCTACACAAAGGAAGAGCCTTCATACAAGTACTCAGAGCCGTTCAAAAGTATACTTGGGGCAGTGTGTCAAGGCAATTACCTGAAACTGAGCCTTTCTGATGCGATTGCTCAAATACCGTCAGATGAAAACACAAAGAAAGTTCTTGGGAAGAAGCTGAAAGGCAACTGGAAGAAGGATATTAAAACACTTGTAAGTGTTGCCGGACTAAACCAGAAAGATGCAGAGGATTATGCATATCTGGTAAATGAGGTTCTCAATTATGAGCGAATTCGGCAGCTGTGCAAAGCGGCAGGGATAGACCCGGAAAAGCCAGAGTTTGATGCCGCATTGGAAACAATCAAGGCCGCTGTTATCGTTGAGGAAGGATTAAAGGTCGGAGTCGAGACTGAGGATGTAGCATAATTGGAGAAAAGACATAGAATCGGCAGCGGGAGTTCTCTCCCCTGCCTTGGTTCTTATACAGAGGTATTTTTAGAAGGAGGTGTTATTGTGAATAAGGAGTTTGCCTCAAAAGGAATTGAGAACTGGCAGCGGAGATCTATTTTCGCTTATGCCAGGGAGCTTGGTATTAAGATTGACAAGGAAACCAAAAATGATTCTCTGCATGATCTAGTTGAGTCAGTTACGGGGAAAAGGTCAATTGGCACACTCACCTTTTTTGATGCTCAGAAGGTTATAGACAGGATGAAAGCAAATTTGAGAGGCTTTGAGCGTTTTGCGGATAAAGCAAAAAAAATTAATGCAACTGACAGATGGAGCCTGTATGGATTTGGACTTCCGGAGCGACCCGGCATGGCCTCCCCTGCCCAATTGGAGTTCTTGAGAGCTATGATGTTTGAGCTTAAGAAGAGAGACCCCAGCGAAGCTTCTATTGATGACCGGCTGCGTGGGTGGTTGGAAAAGTACGCACATACAAGTGATGTGAAGTTTCTTACACCATCTACCGCTTGGAAAGCAATTGAGGGCTTAAAAAAATTCCTTAAAAAACTGGGATGGAAGTACGAGGAGGTTTGAAATGTCTGTTATATATCAAATCGGAGCCCTAATGTGGATTATATTCACCTTCTTTTTGGTCTCCATGATTTCTGCCGTATCAAAAATTAAGGTCGGGGGCGAAGTATATTACAAGGCCAGCGGCATGCAGCTGATCATCATACTCATGGCAGCTGCTCTACTCATTGGAAATGCAATATTTTAATAAACAAGGGGGCTTGTGTATGGTCAATGTGTCAGCACATGGTAATAAGAGAATACGGAGCAGATGCGGAGTCCCGAAAAAGACAGTAGCTAAGCTCGCAGCAGAGGCCTTCACACGAGGGATTACACACGGAGAGACAACAGGATCACTTAACAAATATATCACTGCCCTGTACTTTTACAACCAGAGTGCGAACAATATCAGGATTTACAGAAATAAAATTTTCATCTTCGCAGGGTCACGGCTTGTGACTGTTTTAAACATACCGCCACGATATCAGAAGAGTGTTTTAAACTGCATTAAGAAAAGGGGGCTTGCATCAAATGAATGACAAAATCATATGCCTGGTC
>CAYGHY010000188.1:0-5909 GCA_964349435.1 uncultured Oscillospiraceae bacterium | reverse complement strand
TTACATGATTACCTTTATTTAGTCAATACGGAATGTCATATCTAGTCATTAATTGTCATTTCACTACATAAATAGCTGTTAATATTCAGAGGTGGAAAAAATATGGAGGATGAGTATTCTCCTGCGGATTCCTGGGAGGCAAGATTAGAACAGATTGAATAGTAAAATGTTTTAACACTCTGTTTATTTACTGGAACCGAGTTTCTGAAGCCACGCAGAAATATCACGATAAACCTCTTCACGGTTTAACTCATTTAGCATTTCATGTCTTCCATCCTGATAAAGCTTAAACTGAAGGTCTATAATTCCGAGGGTTTTGTACCATGCATGGAGTTTCTTCACTCCCACACCATATTTACCGACCGGATCGCTTTCACCGGACATGATGTAAATTGGCAGAGTCTTCGGTATTTTATCTGTGCAATTAAAATCATACAATCTATTCAGGCCTTTAAAAAAACAATAGAAAAAATTCGTACTCATAATATTACCGCAGAAATTGTCCGTTTCATATTTCTTAACCTGATCTTCATCGCGGCTCAACCAGGAAAATTTGCACACCGTATTTTCAATGGCTTTGTTATAGCTGCCGAAGCTCAGCTTGTCAAGCAATTTATTGGGTCTTCCTCTCCCGAAAATCAACGACAGCATTGCTGCAACATAGCCTGCTTTTACTTCCGTCCCCTTCATCATGCAGGAGCCTGATAATATAACTCCCGATATATCACTGCTGTTATGCTTTATATATTCCTGCGCCACAAAGGAACCAAAACTATGCCCGAGAATATATAGCGGAATATCCGGATACTTATCCCATATCAGTTTTGAAAGCAGTTTCTGATCTTCTACAATTCCATCAAAGCCTTCATTTCCCACATGATTGGAGCTGTGGTTCAATTCACCGGTTCTGCCATGGCCCCTCTGGTCGCAGGCGTACACAGCAAAACCCTCAGTGTTCATATAGACTGCAAAATCATTATATCTTTCTGCGTGCTCGGCCATTCCATGGAATATCTGAATTATGCCCAAGGGAATATCGGCTGTATTCCAGCACCAGGTAAAAACATCCTGTCCATTGGCGCCTACAAATGTAAAATTCTCTCGTCTCACAAACAACACCGCCTTTCTGTCTTTGTTACTGCTTTGGCATTCCAACCAAACAAATTTCCAGAGTGAATTCTCACGCGTATTCCGAGGATTGCATTTATCAAAACGGCTGACGGAGCTCTATCCATGGGTATCGTCACCGGACATCCCACTTCATCGATCTGTCGACAGCCCGCCTCCAATCCCTGTAGAGGCTGTTTCTGACGCTCTCCTCCATCCTGGGAACATATTCTTTACCAAGCCTCCAGCTCTGTGCAATTTCATCCTTGTTCTTCCAAAGGCCACTGCCCAGCCCTGCCAGATACACCGCTCCCAGTGCCGTTGTTTCTGTAATTTCCGGGCGTTTTACCACCACATTCATAATGTCTGCCTGAAACTGCATCAGAAAATTGCTCACACTAGCTCCGCCGTCCACCTTCAATTCATTTATCAGTATACCCGAGTCAGCTTTCATTGCCTCAAAAACATCTCTGCTTTGATACGTTATTGCTTCAAGAACTGCACGGATAACATGCTCTCTTTTTGTGCCGCGGGTTATTCCAACCATTGTCCCTCTGGCATACATATCCCAGTACGGCGCCCCTAGCCCTGTGAAGGCCGGCACTACAAAAACCCCTCCCGTGTCCGGAACGGCTTCTGCTTCAAAATCAGCCTGCGGCGCACTTCCGATCAATTTCATCTCATCTCGCAGCCACTGTATGGCCGAACCTGCATTAAAAACGCTTCCCTCCAATGCATATTCCGCCCTTCCGTCAATCATCCACGCAATAGTGCTCAACAGACGGTTTTGTGATACCACCGGCTTACTGCCCGTATTCATAAGAATAAAACAGCCGGTACCGTAGGTATTTTTAGCCGAACCGTTGCTGTAGCAGGCCTGCCCGAAAAGTGCGGCCTGTTGGTCGCCGGCGATGCCGCTAATGGGTATCTCTGCGCCAAGCACTTCATCGGAGGTATTTGCTATGAAGCCCGAGGACTGCACCAGGGACGGCAGCATGCACCTGGGTATATCCAGCGCTTTGAGCAGTTCATTATCCCAGTCAAGAGTATGTATATTGAAAAGCATGGTCCTGGATGCATTGGAGTAATCCGTCACATGGCACCTGCCGCCTGTCAGCTTCCAAACCAGCCAGGTATCTACCGTTCCGGCCAGCAACTCACCGGCCTCGGCCTTGCATCTGGCCCCTTCCACATTGTCCAGAATCCATTTGATTTTAGTCCCTGAAAAATAGGCGTCAATTATCAGCCCTGTCTTTTTCCGTATAATCTCATCATAGCTGTTGACCTTCAATCTATGGCAGATATCCGCAGTTCTTCGGCACTGCCATACAATTGCGTTATAAACCGGGCTTCCTGTTTTCCTATCCCAGACAATCACCGTCTCCCGCTGGTTCGTGATACCGATGCAGGCTGCTTTCTCCAGCGGAAGCTTTGCCGCTGCTGCCGCTGCCTTCAAAACGTCCAGCTGTGTTGCCCATATCTCTGCCGGATCATGCTCCACCCAGCCCGGTTTTGGGTAATACTGAGTCAGCTGCTCGCTTTTTATGCCTGCAATTCTGCCCATTACTTTGTCGTACACTACTGCTCTTGAACTTGTAGTTCCCTGATCCAATGCAATGATATACTGTCCGCCCATACAACTCCCTCCAGAAAATAGTAATCGTCAGTAAGGAATATCCGACGTGGAAATAATATCGATTCCAGTACCCAGTATGTTTTTTAAAAGCGTATCGCCAACCTTTAAAGGTGCTGCAGCAGTGCAGGAGTTTATCACCGCCATACAATCAAAAAGCAATCCCTTCGGAAGAGGCCTGCCGGATTTGACCGGAGCAAGCCGCTGTCCGTTACCGCTCATTCTCACCGTCGTCGTCAGCGTCCTCACAGGGTTGGTGCATTCATTTACTGCATATGCTAAACCCCTTTTACATTGATGACCGGAGATATCGGCAATCGACACCAAAGCTTCCGACACCGCCCTGACCCTTAGCTTGCAGCCCTTTGGACACACTATGCAGATAAGTTCCTTCTCCACCGCTACGCTACCTCCATTTTACCACATTGTTCCTTAACAGACTATCCCCTTGCCAAAAGCGCTGCCGACCTGCCTGCAAGCTCTGCCTGTATCGTCACATTATCCACTAGGTCATGTACGTGCACAACGTTGCCGCAGGCGAATACGCCCGGCATCGAAGTTTCCATATATTCATCCACATACGGGCCTGCTGTAACCGGATCTATTTTTATGCCGGCCTCCCTCGTAATCTCATTTTCAGGTATCAACCCGACAGACAGCAACAGCGTATCACATTCCACATATTCTCCTGTCCCGGGTAACGGCTTCCTGTTCTCATCAACCGCTGCTACAGTGACACCTTCAACCCTGTCCCTACCATGTATTTCAACAACAGTATGGCTTAACTTCAATGGTATGTTGAAATCATGAAGACATTGCACCACATTTCTGGTAAGGCCCCCCGGCTTTGGCATTATTTCACACACCATTTTTACCTTAGCACCCTCTAACGTCAGTCTTCTGGCCATGATGAGCCCAATATCGCCCGAACCAAGTATCACGATACTCTTCCCTGGGAGGTATCCATTTATATTAACAAATTTTTGCGCCGTCCCAGCCGTATAGATCCCTGCCGGCCTGGCGCCCGGAATGTTTAGCGCTCCTCTTGTCCTCTCCCGGCACCCCATTGCCAATATAACAGCTTTAGTTTTAAGGCTCATGAAACCGCAGTTTGCGCTGATAGCCTCAACCACTCTTCCAGGTTTGATAGCCAGCACGGTAGTGCCAGTGTTGTGCTGAATCCTCAAATCATTTACCATTCTGATATATCTAGAGGCATATTCAGGCCCTGTAAGCTCCTCCTTGAAGACCTGCAAGCCAAAGCCGGTATGAATGCATTGCTGAAGTATCCCTCCCAAAGCGTCCTCACGCTCCAAAATAAGAATGTCTTCAACTCCATGCTTTCTGGCCTCCACAGCCGCCGCCATTCCGGCGGGGCCGCCACCCACCACCACTAGCCGGACTTCTTTCAATATAATTACCTCCGTTTCATATACGCTTCAGGAAATCCGTGAAATCACCATACTCGTCCCTGATTCTTGATTCCGATTCTCCCAATCCACACCCTGCCTTTACTTCGTTCTGCCTGACAACAGCCATGAATTTCCACCTTTTTTAGTAACTTCATTAAACGGTATTCCAAGTTCCCTTGACAACAGCTCAACAAGCCTCGGTGTGCAAAAACCGCCCTGGCACCGTCCCATGCCTGCTCTGGTCCTCCTTTTCACAGCATCAAGATCCATCGCCCCCGCTGCTCTTCTAATGCAATCCGCCACTTCACCCTCAGTCACCTTTTCACAACGGCATACAATCCTGCCATAAGATGGATCCACCTTTAAAAGCGCCCCAAGTTCTTCGCTGTCAAGCTCCCTAAACCTCAGCACCCTATCTCTGGTACCCTTAAAGATTTTTTTAGGTATCTGCTCCAGGCCTTGCTTCGCCAAAATGTCTCTGACATACACTCCGATAGCGGGTGCACATGTAAGACCGGGTGATTCAATTCCGGCCACGTTTATAAAATTGGCATTCACCTTAGAAGGTCCGATTATAAAATCACCTTTTACGGGCCTTGCTCTGAGTCCGGCAAAAGAAGTGATCACCTGTCCTGCATCAAGGCCGGGTACAACCCTTACGGCACCCCGCACCACGTAATCAAGGCCAAATGCCGTGGTAGAATTGTCCTCACTGTCGTTTATATCCTGTGCATCCGGACCAATCATCATATTGCCATCAACAGTCAGTGTAACAAGAATACCTTTCCCCATAGCCGTCGGGCATTGAAATATAGGCCTTTGTACCATTCTGCCGGCCGCCTTGTCCAACAGCAGGTACTCACCCTTTCTTGGTCTAATATTAATGCTGTTATCTCCAGCCATTGCCGCAACTGCTCCAGAGTAAACACCGGCTGCATTGATAAAGTACCTGCAGATTATAGTATCAGTACCTGTATTCACGCCAATCTTATCACAAAAAAAAGTGATGCCCATCACTTCACAATTCCTGTACAGCTCCACACCGTTTTCTACTGCATTCTCAACTGCAGCGGCTGTCAATTCATATGGACAGATAATTCCGGCAGAAGGTGCATACAGTGCATGAGTAACCTTATCCGAAAGCTGCGGCTCCATCTCCGCAATCCTCTCCCTATCGATAATCTCCAGCCCTTTGACACCATTGGCAACACCCTTCTCAAGCAAGTCGCAAAGTATTCCCCTATCCTTTTCGCCAAATCCTGCCACAAGCGACCCTGTTCTTTTATAACGCACATCCAGCTCCAGAGCTGTCCTCTCCATCATCCGGGCGCCTTTAGCATTCAGCAGCGCTTTCAGGCTGCCCGGCGTACAGTCATACCCTGCATGCACTATTCCACTGTTAGCCTTACTGGCACCTAGTGCCACATCATGTCCTTTTTCTAAAAGACACACCTTCAACTCATACCGTGAAAGCTCTCTTGCAACAAAAGCGCCAACTACACCTGCGCCGGTTATTACTACATCGTACAAGAATTTCCACCCTCCTCCTAAAGTCATGCAATCCGGCTTCAGCAAAATTAGTCAAATAAGATTGCCAAGCTGCTGAAGTCCTTGCATATAACAATAAAAAGAGCCACACAAAACCAAAGCATAAGCTTTAATTTTGATGTGACTCCAAGTCTCCGCACACCATTTATTTTTATAAAAACAATCCTATAGAGTACAATTTATATGCTTTTATAATACCACGCTTACAT
>CAYGHY010000187.1:0-5928 GCA_964349435.1 uncultured Oscillospiraceae bacterium | reverse complement strand
CCCATCACAGTTCCTGCCAGGCTTAATCGTCGAGAATATTGATAATGGAAGGCTGATTGTATCCTCAAACGACATAGCCTGCGGAATTGTCGACGAAGCAGTTGTGGGTGGGGGAAATGGAGTAGAGGATTACAAATTCTGTTATAACCTTATTGGTTGGATGTCGAAGGTGGTTGTGGACTTTAGCGAGATGGAAGGGAAATCGTGGGCGAATGTCAATCCCGCAAATATTGAAATGACTGCGACGATTACAAACCTTGGTGCCAGAACGCAAAACTACTATCTCACTCCTGTTGCCGGTGAAGGCTGGCAATTAATTAACGCATCTCCAGGGCAGTTTATAGTGGATGGGACAACTTATGTGGCGCTTGATGCAACGACAGGATATCCATCGATACTTTCTCTTGCCGCCAATGAGTCAAGAAGCATTACTTTCAAGCTTAAATTAGACGGTGAGATGCAGGAAGGGAAAATCTACAATTTTAGTGTAGGCGCGGAGGCAGTCGATAACCCCAGAGATAAGGACTCTGCTCCTTATGAGCTATCTGTAGCGAATATACCGCTGGAAGATCCTGTTTTTGAATACAGCTCCGGCAACGAGACAGTGGACTGTGTTAATCATTACAATATCGAATCGTTCTTTGGTTTTACGATCAAGTCTCCATTGCCGAACAATTCAGTTGTAAATCCTCCCACTGACACATACGAAATATACTTTACTTTTAAACGGTCTGATATAGGAGGAGCAGGCACAACGGATCTGAAACCGAGAATAATCACAGATTTGAAAAGTCAGGCAGCAGCGATAGGTAAAGGAGTTGCCGAATTGCTTGTCAAGGAAAATTGGATCCGGATCGCAGGAGGGCTGGAAGGTATTACGCACACTAGTATTATTACCGGCGGAGCGTTAAACATCTACAAAGTCACTGTTAATAATGTGAAATTTACGACAATGGAACAGGAGCTTAAGTTGAATATTGACTTGGCAAGGATTATGACAGGGTATAAATATGAAGTGTCCGCTACTGTCAAGCGAATAAGAGACGGTAGGTCCTCACCTGTTATCAGTCAGTCGTTTAATATTAATTATAATTATTCCCCGCCTACACTGAAGCTGATAAGATCCTCCAAGAACAAACAGGGAAATGCTATTGTGGCTAAGATGATGATGCAATATACCCTGCCGAATTATTCCGATGAGGGGACAGATAAAAACTTTTTAAAAGTATATAAAAAATCAGATAATTCACAGGTAGGCCCTGAGTATATTCTGAGCAAAACAACGCCCGGAGAAACAACAGGTACTTTGGAAGTCTCAAACCTACCTTTGGAGACGTATAGAATTGTTATCACATCCAAAAGTACTGCTTTGGATGCTGAAAAACAAGCGGCAATGGTTGCAAACTTCGCAGTAGATATTAACTGACCGACGAAATAAGCATTAAATACTGCGGCGGATATTGGCAGATCTGGTGGAATGCTGATGTCAAGGATCAGAGTGTGCTGGATTCGTTGATGCCCCGGTCAATGCAAATACCTGAATCCTGCAGACTTATTGATAAGAGTTTACAGCAGAATGGTCAGTAGGTGAATACGGGGGCAGTTTGACGCTTACCGCAGTCCGGTAAGACAGCTTTAACAGTTATGCCATTGCTTGAAAGCATGTTGACATAACTGTTAAAGTAATTACGTTTTCTTATTCAATTACGATATGGATCCTATTCTGCAATCCCACTATTTCCTTGCGGTCCGGTAAGCCTGCGCATATTCGACAGCGACCTGATTTCCGCCTTGAACGTACCATTGCTCGACGACTTTATTGAAGCCGGCTTCATCAAGTTGTCCTGCTATGAACTGATTCCTGGCGTCATTGATCATCTGGTCCAGCTGTGCGCCTTTTGCCGCATACGTATTGGAAGTATAGGGCTCTACCGGGTTGGCTATGCAAAACTCGATGTTTTCGGCCTGTATTTGGAGGTGACGTTTCTGTACCGGCTTGTTTGCTTCGGATATCAGCAGGCCGACTGCAACGTTGGTCATAAACTGGTTGATGCCCTCCATCGGATCCGCTTTGAAGGATCTTCTGGTTGCTTCGCCTTTTTCATTCAAATCATAGTGTACGCCCTCTACACCCCAGTTTAGGATATTCTGGCCTTCCTTGGTGTTGGTGATGTCGAGAAAGTTCAATGCATCCTTCATGGCTTGTTCGGTGGGAGCGCCGCTCTTGCTGATCGCTACAAAGCCGGCATGTCCCGATGTCGGGAAAGCCCTTTTTCCTTTCGGTCCTGCGGGCATAGGCATTACCCAAACGATATCTTCCGGCATCTTGTACTCATCAATGAATTTCTTCTGGAAGCGCCATGCCTGGTCGCTCACATCGATATGCACACCGGATTTGCTGTTCTGGAAATCCTTTGTCCAGTTGGCTGTCTCCATCGCTGCGTAATCCCTGTTGATAATACCTTCATTATAAAGCCTTTTTAACCATTTTATGGAATCCATATATTCCGGTGTCGCAAAGGACGGCACCAGCGTTCCGGAAGCTACAGCCCATCTGTTCGGCGCTCCGAATGCCGTTGCGATCTGATCCAGCGGTCCGAAGAACTTGCAGAAGGTCATACCATAGGTATCATTTTTGTCGTTCTTGTCAGGATCATTCTGGCGAAAGGCTTTCAGCATGTTGTAAAGCTCATCCATTGTTTTCGGTTCTGAAAGTCCTACGTTGTTCAGCCAGTCCTTCCTGTAGGAAATAGCGTTCCTGCCGAGCGGTCGTGCCCTGTAGATTCCGTAAAACTTTCCGTCAATGGAGATGTTGTTCATGACGATTGGATTTGCCTTTGCAAGGTTGGGATAATTCTTGTAGTATTTCGTAATATCCCAGAACGCACCTGCACGGGCGTTGCTGATAACGCTGGCCGTTTTTCCGGTAATGGCGACAAGGGCGGGCATATTGCCTGATGCCATCCTGGTATTGAGCTGGTCTTCATAACTGGAATTCAAAATCCATTCGAGCTTGATCTTGTATCCGGTCAATTTTTCCAGTGCCTTTATGCTTGGCTCGTCAGCCGCAGCCGGAGTTCCGGTGAAGGTGATGGATAGTATACTGATCTCCTTAGGCGCCGGTTTTGCAACAGTAACTGTACATTTCGAATTTACTTTACTGTTTGACATGCTTGCAACCGTAATAACGGCTGTCCCTGCACTTACTGCAGTAATCTTTCCATTTACTTCAATTGCAGCAACATTTTTATTACTTGTGGAAAATTGTAAGTTTTTCTGTGTTGTATTCTTAGGAGCAAAGGTAACCTTTAAATCATAGGTGCTTCCAACTGGAAGGGTAATACTGGTTTGATCCAGCGTCAGACTTTTGACCGGAACAGCTTTAAGTGCGTAAACCTGCAATGTGAATGACAATATCAACACCAGTGAAAATACGAACGATAAAAATTTTTTCATCAATCATCCCTCTTTCATATTAAAATAGGAAACCATGCATATGCCCTTTGAAAATCACTCTGTGGTTCGTTTCCAAAAAAATTTATCCTTTTAGAAGTTGTTTTCACCTCCTTTGGGTATTGATAGGACAAAGATTCTTATATCCATGTCAACCCTTGATAGCCCCAGATATAACGCCTGGATGCTACCCTTTTATGGCCCCGATCATGATCCCCTTGACAAAATGTTTCTGTAGAAAGGGATATATGAGCAGGATCGGTAACGTTCCGAAGACGATGACCGCATTACGGATCGCTTCCATCGGCGGCAGTGTGTAGTCCGCATCAAAGCTGGCTCCATCGATATTGCCGTTGGCCATTAGTACTATCTGCCTCAGTACAAGTTGGAGCGGCCAATTTTTATAGTCGGTCATATAAAGCAGCGAGCTTCTGTAGTCGTTCCAGTAACCTACGGCATAAAACAGCGTAAAGGTGGCTATTACCGGCATTGACAAGGGAAGGACAATCTTTACGAAGGTGCCGAGTGAACTGCAGCCGTCGACCCGCGCTGAGTCCTCCAGCTCTTGCGGCAGTGCTTCAAAAAAGCTCTTAACAACGATTAGGTTCCATGTGCTCAAGGCTCCGGGAAGGATCAGGGACCAATACGTATTGAGCATGCCAATACTTTTGATAACAAGGAATCCGGGGATCATGCCTCCGCCGAATACCAGGGTGAAGGTGACCAGCGACAATATGACTTTCCGTCCGGCGAGGCCTTTTTTTGATAAAGGATATGCCATGGTCAGCGTAAAGAACATAGCTGTCGTCGCGCCTGCAACTGTAACGAAGACCGATATAAGAAAAGCCTTGGGCAAAGTATTAGACGAGAAAATATACTTATAAGCCTCCAGCTGGAATTCCGATGGGATAATGAAAAACGGTCTGGACAGGATCTCCTTTTCCGATGCGAAAGAGCAACCCAGTACATATAGAAAAGGAAGAATCGTAATAATAGAACTGAAAATCATAAAAATAGCGTTGCCAGCATCGAATATTCTTGACAGCCAAGATCTTTTCATACTCTTTCATACCCCTACTTTCACAGATTTGATTCAAACCCGCTTGTTCCTTCTTTAGAAAACGCCTGATTCTCCCACTTTTTTGGCAAGCTTGTTCGCCGAAAAGATCAGGATGATCCCGATTAAGGACTTGAACAGTCCGACTGCCGTGGAATAACTGAAAGCGCCCCTTGTGATGCCCATTATATAGACAAATACATCGAACACGTTGGATACGCTTCTATTCAGTGAATTGCTCATCAGGAAGATCTGGTCGAAGCCGTTGTCAAGAACATGTCCCAGCCGTAATATCAAAAGGATGACAACCGTGCTCTTCAGTGCCGGAAGCGTAATATGCCAGACCTGTCTCAACCTGTTCGCGCCATCTATGATAGCGGCTTCATAAAGCTGCACATCGACGCCGGCCAGCGCTGCAAGGTAAATGATCGTACCAAAGCCCGTCTCCTTCCATATGGTCTGTCCAACAATCATCCAACGGAATGTATCCGGACTTGTCAGAAACGGTATCGGCTGACCTCCTGATGCCATGATCAACCTGTTTACAGCACCATCGGAATTAAACAAGGTAAAGGTGAGGCTGGCAACGATAACCCAGGAGATGAAATGCGGGATGTAGACAAAAGTCTGGATTGTCCGTTGAAACCATCTTCGGCGTACTTCGTTCAGCAGGAGAGCTAGGATGATCGGAGCCGGGAAGGCGAAAAAGATATTATAAAAAGATACAATCAGAGTATTGACAAAGAGCTGACCAAAATCCGGATTGGTGAAGAAATCTATAAAATTCTTGAACCCGACCCAAGGGCTTTTGAAAAAGCCCAGATAAGGATTGAAATCCTGAAAGGAAATCAGGATGCCCCACATCGGCAGGTATTTGAAGATAATAAAATGAAGCGCTCCGGGAATCAGCAGGATGTATAGCCATATATCCTTTTTGATCAGTTTCGGTTCGGTTGTTTTCGCTGGTACCTTCCTTGCTTTCAGGGGCAGTTCGTTCTTTATGACAGGTTGAGCGGAAACGTTGCTCAAAGCGAGACCTCCCTTTGATTTCCTGTTTGTGATCCGACATATAACTCATTGTAAATCCCATGATAATTGCATACAATAGTCATTAAAGAGACACCTTCCCTTTTGGGTCCTTTGCGATTGGAATTTTGGACGGTAAAATTGTGAAAGTGTTTATTTTACAGCCTTTGCAGTATTTAAACATGCCCGTCCGACGAATGAATTGCACGGGATAGTCATTAGGGCGACAAGCAGCCGGATTGGATAAAGGAATGGATTACAATGATACTATTCTCGAGGCTGTTTCTGCCATATTGGAGGCTGTGAAAGGATCAGAACAAAATTGGATAAAACATTTTTTTTGCTTTTAAAAGCAATTATGGTTGGGAAAAACTTTATTTTTGCCTTAAAAT
>CAYGHY010000186.1:0-6069 GCA_964349435.1 uncultured Oscillospiraceae bacterium | reverse complement strand
ATATAGTGAATAGACAATATATTCAAGCAGTACTGTCATGCAAAGAATTCCCTCAGATGAATCATCATCAACAAGGGAATGAAGTGCAGAAAAGTAATCACCGATTAATAGAAAGCTGTTCATTTTTGAGATAAAATCGAAATGATATGCTTTCTTTCGTCGATAGGTCTTTGTTTCGATGTCAAAAACCTGCATCTCTTTTTGGCCATCTTCATACCTGATTAATTTATAAAGCCCGCCTCCGCTCTTCCTGCCGAGTCTATACTCACTTATCAAAGTTTCACAGAATTGAGGAAACACGAATGATTCATGGTTGTAGTCGTTCGTTTTATTATGTATATTATCGATAATAGACTTATCCACATCCAAACCAACAAAATCAGCAACAGCAAGCGGCGGAGTTCCAAACCCTACAAAATGACCAAGCAGAGCGTCTACATAATCAATCCCGCCTTTACTCCTGAGTTTATCAGCAGTTTGCAGTGCTTTATTCAATATTAGAAAACCTACACGGTTTCCGATATACGCAGGAGTATCTTTTACTGTGACGACTTTACGGCCCAGCTCGTTAACCAGAAAGTCTTTCAGTTCAATAGCTAACTGTGGGCTTGAAAATTCCGTAGGGTTGAACTCGCATAGTTTCATATGTTGGGGAGGATTAAAAAAATGAACTCCGAAAAAGTTAGGCTTTATTGCTTCGGTAAGGCTTTGTGCAAGCTCATTCACAGATAAACCTGATGAACCAGTACAAATAGGTGTGTCAGGTTTAGCGTAGCGGGCAATCTGGTCAAGAATGCTTTTCTTTATTTCAAAATCCTCAGATACACTTTCGAAAACCAGATCAGAATCCTTTAAGCAGTTCTCAAGCATAGAAAAATCTGCCGGGATCAGAAGCTTTGCCAAATCATCGTTCTTCAAAGATTTCGCAATCTGAAGCACAGTTTTTTGAACCTTTTCAATGTCCCGACCAATCATATATACATGG
This sequence comes from uncultured Oscillospiraceae bacterium, assembly GCA_964349435.1. Classification (GTDB taxonomy): domain Bacteria; phylum Bacillota; class Clostridia; order Acetivibrionales; family DTU013; genus CAYGHY01. Next base: position 5,084 of record CAYGHY010000186.1, on the reverse strand, counting down.
GCATTGATTGTGGAAGCAAAGAAACCAGAGATGACCGATCCCATCGTTCCATTTGCGCCGATTACTGTAACTTTCTCAAATCTCATCTAGAAACCTCCAATTCTCACAAACACTCGAAGATATATTACCTAAGCTCTGTATGCCGGGAAATACTTTGTATCCAAATCGAACGATTTCTCAATGCGACGAATATCAATCAGTTTATCATATATCGAAGGTAAAAAGACCTTTTTCCCAATATAGAATGTTAAGTCGTCTTTCCGATTGAATGCCTTCTTGAACTTATATAGGCTGTCCTGAGAAGAACCAACTCCGCCACCAAGATGCAATGTCTTGCATCCATTAGCGCAGCCCCAAAGCGCTGCTTCATAGAGAAGAAGATTGGTTGGAGCTAGGCCTGCATACTCTCGAAGTGAACCGGAGAGATGATAGCTCATCCTGCTGTTAGCTGCCAACATGATAGAAGCTGCAACAACCACTCCTTCATGTACAGCATAAAACAACTGAGCATTATGCACAAGATCATCAAGGATGGTTTCATAGAATTTATCGCTGAAGTAGTAGTACTCTCCGGCGAAATCCTTATCCATTGTGTCGTTATAGATTACTCTGAAAGTCTCGAATATCTCAGGATAGCGCCCATTGTAGATTTTTACTCCGTTCTTTTGAGCTTTACGAATTACATTCCGGTTTTTACTTGTCATGTTTGCCCAAATAACTTCCGGAGAAGAAAGATCCAAAGCAACCGTATGACCTAGTGTAGTAACTTCATAAGATTTTGCAGAAAACACATGATTCATAAGAACTGGGTGAAACCTTACAAACTCACAAATAACTTTATTGTTCTGGCACCATTTCTCATAATCAGCAAAAAGCTGTCCTGTATCATAACCCTCAATGATCCAACCACCGTATCCATATGGTGTGGAAAAATCAAAATACTGCTCTTCCTCAATCTTTGCGCTAAAATGCTTATCATGAGCCACATCACGCTTCATCACTACGTTTATGCCCCTGGTTCCATTTCCCTCATAGAAAAACAGAAGTGGGTCACCATCACCATGGATTTGAAATGCCTTTACATATCCGCTAAGCCAGTAAACGTCAAATTTTTTGAAGGTGCGGACTATAGCATCCCACTGTATGGATAGTTCAAGCTGATATACTGAGAGTATTTCCTACACCTCCTTTAACCTTTATAAACAAGAACTATGCTCTGGTTCGATAAAAATCATCTATCGTTTCGCAGATACGTTCCATATCAATTACGGAATATCTTTGGTCGCAGACAAGGCTTAATTCCTCATCGTATATCTGCCTTGAAGCATCATCCAGTTTGTGAAATTCTGATATAGGCCAATGAATCGGGCAGTAGATATTTCTGTCTATCAGAAATCTTTTTAGTGCGTCTCGTTTACCGTCCGGTACACGGATTGGAACAAACAACGGACAGTCAGCATCGCTCAATTTCGGGAATATTGCTACTTTTTTCATTGCATCCAGCAATACTTGAGCATTGGCTTTCCTTTGTCTTTTAATATTGTTCACATCAAGCTTATGCGCAAAGGCAATATCTCTATCAGAAGCGGCCACTAATTTACAATTGTCAAGAATTTCTTCAGCTTTCATAAATGTCTCTAAATAGCCTTTGTCAAATTTCGTTCCTTCATTATATTCTTCCTTTTGTTCCATTGCCCTCATGCGAAGGCGGATATATGTTTCATCCGATTTTTCTATCTGTTTGGAATTACTCCATTCGCCCCAAGCAAAACCACCTGTCCAGAACCCCGCCCATTTTCGTAGGCTGCCAAAACAATAATCAGAATCAGAGTTGGAAGCAGAGAAGATGGAATGCGTAACATCACGGATCACTAAGCCATTATAGTTTTTTGTCATCCCATTACCAGTGTATCCAAAGTAGTCCATAACAAGGACTAAGTCAGTCTGAAACTGAATAGATGCAAATGGTGAATAGAAATCAATCTCAATCCCCTCATCAAAAAATGGCTTGATCATACTGCTGCAGCACCAGGATGGAATTGAAACAGAATGAATTGTTTGATTTTCTTTTATGTCCCTGATAACATAACGCAAGGCAATGCGACCTGAGGACAGCCATTTCGTGTTTTCTGGAAAGAGAGAATTTGTCTTGTCAGATACTGGAACATCCCAGAACTCGCCGCCAATTTCATTTCTGGTCATATGGAATCCAGTTGAGACGCTTTTTTACTTCATAGTATGATTCCGCTAATATTCCGCCAATTAGAACTTTATAGTATTGACCTCTTGAGAATTTCGCTTTCTCCTTAATTCCTTCTACAGCCCAACCACACTTTTTATATAAAGCTAACGAAGGTTCATTGTGTTCGACCCAGGAACCATCCAGCCTAACAAATTGAAGTTCTTCAAATGCATAACGCATCAAAGCCATCACTGCATCAGTCCCAATCCCTTTCCCTTTTGGTGCAGTACTTGTTATCCGAATTCCATGAAACGCTGAGCGGTTTTTCCAGTCTATATCAACTAAATTGACTAAACCAATAGCTTCTTTACTATCAATCATCTCAATGATAAAGCGAAGATTATTCTTATCAGAAAATACGCGTTCATACCATCTCATCTGTTCCTGCTTTGAGATTGGAAAGCTCCATCCGCCTACCATGTGCTCAATTTCAGGATCATTTGTCATTTGACGAAGCATTTCCATATCTTCAGGTTCCATTGCTCTGAGCAATATGATGCGGCCATAGATGTTCATCGTTTGTGCTCCATTCTAGATCCCCTTTCAATATGAAGACTTACAGGTGCTTCTTCAGCTTGCCCTATACCTTCTCGGACCAGGACCTTCTTTATGGTCAGTATAATAATTTTTATATCAAAAAATAAGGACATCTCATTCACATACTTGATATCATAGGCAAATTTCTGTTCCCATGTTAAGTTGTTCCTACCGTTTACTTGAGCCAGACCGGTTATTCCAGGTCGTACATCGTGACGTTGTTTTTCTTCCTCAGTATAGTACGGCATATACTCAACCGCCAATGGCCGCGGACCAATGAATGACATCTCGCCTTTCAGTACATTCCAGACTTGCGGCAGCTCATCCAGGCTGAGGCTGCGGATGATCCTGCCAGAGCGTGTAAGCCGGTCAATGTCTGTGAGTGCTTTTCCATCGCGCTTCTTTTCAACGATCATCGAGCGTAGTTTATAGATCTTGAACAGTTTTCCCTTGTAGCCAGGGCGCCACTGCACGAAGAAGGCCGGACCCCTGGTTTCCAGCTTGATGAGCACATAACACAGCGAAACGATCGCCAGCGCAGGCAGGAACAGAACCAGAGCCAGCAGCAGATCCAATATTCGTTTGATGTACCAGTAGGGTTTGTGCAAGGGGACCTCCGGTGCGGCGCTAACGGCGCTGGGAAAGCAATTGGGGAGCAATGGAGAAGCAATTGTGAAGCAATGGGAGTAGGAGCGGGGAAACGAGTAACGGAGAAGCAATGAGGAAGCAATTGAGAAGCCGTTGATAAGCAATGAAGAAGCGATGGGGAAGCGATGGAAAACGATGGAGAAGTAATAGTGAAGCAGTTGGGAAGCGATTGGGAAGCGATTGGGAAGCAGAAAAACGGTGAAGCAGTGGAGAAGCAATTGAGAAGCGATGGGGAAGCGATGGAAAACGATGGAGAAGCATTAGTGAAGCAGTTGGGAAGCGATTGGGAAGCAGAAAAACGGTGAAGCAATGGAGAAGCAATAGTGAAGCAGTTGGGAAGCGATTGGGAAGCGATTGGAGCTACATGTCGGTGGCTATGAAGCAAAAGGAGTTTTTCTACCCGAACTTCTAGCCTCCTGTCACACACTATTGCTTTGCAATTGCTTCTCGTGTTCGAAGAACACGCTTCACAACCGCTTCACTCCCTAGTTCTCCTATCGCTTTGCAATTGCTTCTCGTGTTCGAAGAACACGCTTTTCAATTGCTTATCCTCCAATATAGCTCTCAGTCCCCGTTCACGTTAAAGCACCCCTTGATTTCCGCGATCACCAGGTCCTGCTCCGCCTCCGTCATGCTGTCCCCGCTGGGAAGGCAGACCGCGCGGCGGAAGATCAGCTCATCCTCAAACACGCCATCCACAAAGGAGAAGCACTTTGTGCCCTTGAATACCGGCTGCATGTGCATCGGCTTCCAGGCGGGACGCGTCTCGATCTGCGCGTTTTGCAAGCCCGAAATGATCCTGGATGGGTTGACCTGCTCATCCTGCGATACCAGGACCGAAAGCCAGTAATTGGCTCCGGGGCGGCGCTCCTCTTTGATATACAGGGGCAAACCGCTCAGCTCCCGTGCATAGCGGTCATGGATTTCCCGGCGCCGTTTCAGCTTCATATCCAGGCATCCCAGCTGCCCCCGGCCGATGCCGGCGGAGACATTGCTCATCCGGTAGTTGCAGCCGATTTCTTTATGCTCATAATGAATGAAAGGTTCCCGCGCCTGGGTGCTCCAGAAGCGCATCTTGGCAATGGCTTCCTCATTGTTGGAAACCAGCATGCCGCCGCCGGATGTTGTAAGAATCTTGTTGCCGTTGAAGCTGAGCACATTGACATCGCCGAAAGAGCCGCACTGTTTCCCCTTATAGGTGCTGCCCACGGCCTCCGCGGCGTCCTCAATCACCGGTACCCCGTAATTCCGGCAGACGGGCAGGATCTTATCCCAGTTCGCGCTCTCCCCGTAAAGGTCCACAACAATCACGGCCTTGGGCATCTTCCCCCGGGATTCCGCCCATTTGAACGCCTTTTCCAGCGCGACGGAGGACATATTCCAGGTGTAAGGCTCGCTGTCAATGAATACCGGCGTGGCACCCAGATAATTGATTGGGAAACAACTGCCGGCGAAGGTGAAGTCCGAGCAGAACACCAGGTCCCCCGGGCCGACATCAAACCAGCGCAGCGCCAGATGGATGGCCGCCGTGCCGGAAGAGAGCGCCAGGGCACTTTCCACGCCGATGCAGGCAGCCATCTCCCGCTCAAACGCGTTCAGATGCGGCCCGTATGGCGCGATCCAGTTGGTATCAAACGCCTCCTGGACGTATTCCCGT
>CAYGHY010000185.1:0-6075 GCA_964349435.1 uncultured Oscillospiraceae bacterium | reverse complement strand
AAAACAAAAGAAAAACAAAAGGGACGGTTCTTCTTGTATTGCACAAGAGACCCGTCCTTTTTCTTTACTACTTGGCTTTGCAGAGACGCAGGCTTCGTGCCCCGTGTCGCAACCAATAAGAATCGAGGCTACGCAAAGCTCTCCCTTAACCCCATGCGCCCTCTCTCAAAAATCCTGGCATCCATCACCTTCAGTTCGTCAGATATGATAGGCCTAAACTCCATTTGATCCAAGACTTCCGTTTGCAGATCAATCCCGGGCGCAATTTCGATCAATGTCAGTCCTTCAGGCATCAACTGAAAGACAGCTCTCTCCGTGACGTAGAGCACTTTTCGATTCCCTTTGGCCTTTTCGTAGTCACCATTAAACGTAATCTGCTCGATTGCTTTCTTAAATTTCTTTATTCGACCTTCCGTGCTGATTTTTAGTTTTCCGTCGACAATATCGACTTCTAGTCCATCTGCCGTGAATGTGCCGCAAAACATTACCGACTTTGCATTCTGAGAGATGTCAATGAAACCTCCACAACCGGCTAATCTCACCCCAAACTTTGACACATTCAAGTTCCCCAGTGAATCACACTCAGCCATCCCCAAGAAGGTTACATCGATTCCCCCACCATCATAGAAGTCGAACTGGTATGGTTCATCAATAATGGCTTGAGGAGAAATCGCACTCCCGAAATTCAGCCCTCCCTGGGCAATACCACCGACTAGGCCTGGCTCAACGGACGCTACGAAATAATGATCGATATCCTCTTCCTTGAGCACACTGACTACTCTTTCGGGGACCCCGATACCGTAGTTTAGTACCCGATGGTGCATCTTAAGCTCCAAAGCACTTCTTCTCGCGATGACCGTTTTTTCGTCTAGGGGGACGTTCACGGAAACTGCGTGGAATACACCGGCATTCGATATGAAATCCTCGTTGTACTGCGTGCCGGCGGTCTGCATGTGATTCTTTATGTCGCTTACCACCGCTACCACATCAACCAAAATGCCCGGGATCTTAACCTCTTTGGGCGGGATCGTTCCGTTCTTTACTACTTTCTCAACCTGGACGATGACTTTCCCACCGTTGTTTTTGGCGGCCATGGCCACTGATAGGGACTCAAGGGTTAAGGCCTCTTTCCTCAAGCTGATATTACCGTTCTCATCTGCTTCAGTGCCGCGAATGATAGCGTAGTCTAGTTTCTGGGCCCTATAGTACAGGTAGTCTCGTCCGTCAAGCTCAATCTTCTTCACGATATCTTCTTTGGTTGCCTCATTGAGCTTGCCCCCAGAGTAGTCTGGGTCTACAAATGTACCCAGCCCGACATGCGTAATCGTCCCCGGTTTGCCTGCAGCCATATCCCTAAACATTTGACAGAGTACACCCTGAGGAAAGTTGTAAGCCTGAATTTTGTTTTCGATTACCATGGGGCCCATCCTTTTGATGAGCCCAAAATGTCCGCCAATAACCTTGGTCAGCAATCCCTCATGGCAAAGATGATTCAAACCCCTCACCGAACCGCCGTCACCAATGCCGGATGCCCACATGAATGATAGGTTCTTTGGCTCTTGGGTTTCAAGGTACCTGCGCTCGATCTCTAACAGAATCTCTTCCGGGGCGCCGGTCAACATGAAACCGCACGAGCCAATAAGTGAGTTGTCACGAATCATATCAGCGGCTTTTCTGGTCGTTGTAAAGATCACTCTTGACATGAAACACCCTCCCCTAAAGGGTTACCCCTCCACTAACTTCGATTACAGCGCCGTTAACGTAGCTTGATAGATCAGACGCGAGGAAAGCATACACCTCAGCGATTTCATTGGGTTCGCCGAGCCTCTTCATAGGAACCTTATCGACCATAGAGTTTATGACTTTCTCGGGCATGGTCTTGAGTATGGGCGTGGCTATAAAGCCAGGGGCAACAGCATTAGAACGTATTCCTTTCCTGCCTAACTCCTTTGCCCAGGTCTTCGCCATACCGATAACTCCCCATTTCGTAGCAGCGTAGTTTGTCTGCCCGAAATTTCCGTAAACGCCTACAATAGATGACGTGTTAATGATGGATCCGGAGTTTTGTTCTATCATTGTATCAACAACCGCTTTTGTACAGAGGTATGTCCCCTTCAGATTAATGTCAATTACTCTGTCCCATTGCTCTTCCGACATCTTGGTTAGCTGAGCATCTGAAATAATGCCGGCATTGTTAACGAGAACATCGATTCTATGATATTTCTCTTTTAGGGCTTTTACCATCAGGTCAATGTCATTGCTGACGGTCACATCTACTTCATACCCTTCCGCTTGGCCGCCCCTGCTCCTAATTTCTTGAACAACGCTGTTTACGTCATCGGCTTTAATATCACATACCGCCACTACAGCTCCATATTCTGCGAACTTCAGTGCAGCTGCTTTCCCGATCCCGTTTCCGGATCCGGTTATAATGCATACCTTCCCATTCAAGTTCATGCCAACTCCGCCCCCCTTACAGAATACCTAGGCTACCAGTGATGATAGCGATCACGGTGGCTAACACAGGGATCATAACCGTAGTGATAAACATCTCGTAGTAAGAGTCTTTGTGAGTCATGCCGACAATAGCTAAGACCGTCAGTATAGCACCATTATGAGGCAAGGAGTCCAGTCCTCCGCTGCCAATGGAGGCCACCCGATGGAAGGACTCCAGGGAGATCCCGCTGGCAGCAGCTAGTTCAACGTACTTTGCCCCCAGTGCTTCGAGCGCAATCCCCAAGCCTCCTGAAGCTGAGCCCGTGGCACCGGCAAGAACATTAACCGCAACCCCTAATGATATCAAGGGATTGCCTTCGATTCCGAGGACTAGGTCTGTCAGTTGCTTGAACCCAGGAACCGCCCGAACCATTGCTCCAAATCCAACAGCCGCGCTGGTGTTGATTATCGCTATGATGGAGTTTGCTGCCCCTTCGTTTAGTACGCTAATAAGTCGTCCTCTTAAAGACACATAGTTTAGCATTATGGCAAGAACGATACCTGACAATAGTGCTACGATAATCGGTCTGTCTAAGACGTTAAGTACGATGACTACAGCAGCAAGGGGTATGAATGAGAGGTAAGGGTTAGGCAACGTCTTTGCGTCGACCTCAACAACGCGATTGGTCTTGGACTCCTCAAAGAACTCGCCCTTTTTGCGGTAGCAGCTTTCTCGCCAGACCAAGAATAGGTAGCCTCCAACCCCCATGGCAAGTGAAGCCAGCAAGCCGGTAATGGGGGCCGCTGTCGGCAAAGTGCCGAAGTAGCGTGTCGGGATGATGTTCTGAATCTGTGGGGTACCCGGCAATGCTGTCATTGCTAAAGTGAACATGCCACAGGCTAGTGTGCCGGGAATCAGCTTTCTGGTAATGTTCGCCTCTCTAAACACAGCATAGGCTAGTGGATACATGGCAAACGCAACAACAAAAATGCTGACGCCCCCATAAGCCAGAACAATGCAACCAAGCATTACGGCCAAGATTGCTTGCTTTTTGCCGATCAAGTGGGTGATGAAATGGGCGACTGATTGTGCCCCGCCGGAGACCTCCATTATCTTCCCGAAAATTGCCCCCAGCATAAAGACCGGAAACCATGATCTCGTGAATCCTACGAACCCCGCCATATAGGTGTCCGTATAGGCGGGGAGTAAAGCAACTCCGCCCCCAAGAGCAACAATCAGTGCACAGATTGGAGCAATCCACAGTATGGACATCCCCCTGTATGCTAAGAACATGAGCAGGATCAGTGCTATGATGATAGAATACATGCTAATTCTTCCTTTCTTTGTACCGTCTTAAAGAGAGAATATTGGCTCGCCGGATTCTGAGGTTCCTACAAATTGCACGGTTTGACCAATCCCCACTCCCTTCCCCTCAACATACCCTTGCAGCAGTGCAGGCAAGCGACGACCATCAGACAGCTCAATGATTGCCGTAACATATGGCAGTAGATGTGCATACTTTTCCGTTGATGCATACAGAATGCTGTATGTGTAGATTACTCCGTATTCCATGTTTCACTTCCCCCTAAAGATGTGCACTAAACACGTAGCCGCAGTTCCGCCAAGGTTATGTGTCAAGCCAATATCGGCTTTCTTTAGTTGCCTCTTTCCTGCCGTGCCACGCAACTGCGTGACGACTTCAAACATCTGACTTAGCCCGGTTGCGCCAATTGGATGCCCCTTAGCCTTGAGACCGCCGCTGGGATTAATGGGGATCCTGCCCTCCAACGCGATTTCACCTTCTGCCACAAGGTCCGCCCCGTGACCGGGTTCAGCAAACCCCATGTCTTCGATAGTTATGATCTGGGTGATTGTAAAGCAATCGTGCACCTCTGCGAAATCAATGTCAGATGGTTTTAGGTTTGCTGTCTGGTAGGCCTGATGTGCCGCCGCCTTAGCCGCGGCGAAGGATGTGATGTTGTTCTTGCTATACAGAGTGATGGTATCTCCCGCATGTCCGGAGCCCACTACCTCAATAACCCTGTGGCGATTTAAGCGTTCCGCTATTTCCCTAGTAGCTATGACAACGAATGCTGCACCATCAGTAATCAGAGATGCGTCAAACAGCGAGATTGGATCTGCAATCATGATTGAGCCCAACACTTTTTCGATGGTGATTTCTTTCTGCATTTGAGCATCCGGATTCATTGCCCCGTTACGATGCGCATTGACTGCACACATAGCCATTTCTTTCTTTACGTTTCGGTATTCATGGAAATACCTGTTTGCCATCATTGCGAAATTGCTTGGGAAAGTGAATCCTTTGCTGGCCTCAAGCTCATAATCCATGGCGGACGCTAAAGCGTCTGTTACGACTTGCGTGGATTGATGCGTCATTTTCTCAACTCCACCAACTAGGACGATATCGTGGAAGCCGCTCATCACAGACATTAGTCCCATTCTAAAAGCCATGCTCCCTGACGCACAGGCTCCCTCGGTTCTAACTGTGGGAACTCTCCCTAGATTTAGCACCTCAGACGCCAACGCACCCATCTGGCCCTGTCCGCTCAACATCTGCCCGTTAAAATTGCTCAAGAAGAGGCCCTGAACATCCTTAGCGCCGATACCTGCATCAGTCAATGCGGCATTTCCCGCTTCAGATATGAGTTGGCGCAACGAGGTGTTTGGGAATCTGCCCATTTTTGTTTCTCCAATACCAATGACAGAGACTGCCCTCACCAAATATCCCCCTCCATTTCGATGACCTTAGTCATTGACCGTAGTTCTCTGTTTCAAAGTAGCACTTGCTTAACTACTTGTCAAGGGCATTTTTTAAAAAGTGTCAATAGAGTGAAAGAAGGTCGCGGTATCATGTGCTTTTATAAAAACGAAATATGGGATAGAATAAGGGCATCCAAACCTAATAGATGATTCCAGAAAGATTGCGGGGATCGTATGAAAAAAAAGAAGCCTACTATGAGGGAACTAAATGCCATAAATACCAAAGAGAATATATTCCAAGCGGCCATATACTTGTTCGGCAAGGACGGTTTCAGCAGTGTTACGGTCGAAGATATTACCAGATTTGCAAAGGTTTCGAAAGGGACCTTCTACACGCATTTCGCTTCAAAAGACAATGTCCTAGTTGAGCAGTTCAAGTTAATTGATGAGCAGTATGAAAAGGCGTATGAACAACTTGACAAGTGTTCCCACGCCAAAGATCAAATTAAGGTCATTGTCGACACGATGTGTGATTATGTTCAGAATGTGTGTGGCGTTTCGATCATCCAAGTTGTCTACATGAACCAGATTAGCCCCACGAAAAAAACCATCATACTTGATAATCAGAACAGGTCAATTTACAGAATATTAAATGACATCGTGGACCGCGGCATAAAGAATGGCCAAATCAGAGGAGACATAGATCGTGCAACCCTTACAAAGTACATCATAAGAGAGTTTAGGGGCATGATTTATGACTGGTGCATGTCTAACGCCTCGTTTGACCTAATCGAAGAGGGGAAGAAGTACGCGGAATACATGTGTACACGATTTGCACAGCCAAACCAAAACTGAAACCAAAAGAAACAAAAGGGACGGTTCTTCTTGTATTGCGCAAGAGATCCGTCCTTTTTCTT
>CAYGHY010000184.1:0-6098 GCA_964349435.1 uncultured Oscillospiraceae bacterium | reverse complement strand
GTTATAAGGCATCCGTCGAAGGGAACCATAGGGTTCCATAGCGAACAAGAAAATTTGCTTATGTTTAAGTCATGAGCGAAGCGAATTTTCTTGATGGTTGATGGTATAATTAATATAATTCATTGATTGGGAGACATATATGGGGAAAAAGAAGCATGTTATAGTGGCGGGCGGAGGAGCGGCAGGAATGATAGCCGCTATTTCTGCAGGAAGAATGGGTGCGGAAGTCACGATACTTGAGAAAAATCAGCGGGTGGGAAAGAAAATACTGGCCACAGGCAATGGACGGTGCAACTTTACGAACATTAATGCCGGCAGTACATATTACCACGGCAGCAACCCTGAATTTGCTCGTGGTGCATTATCCAGCTTCACAATAGATGATACTATTCGCTTCTTTGAGAGCTTGGGGATTGAGCATAAATCGGAGGATCTGGGGAAGGTCTTCCCCATGTCGGATCAGGCTTCAAGCTTTCTTGATGTTCTTTTATATGAATTAAATGAGCTGGGAGTAAATATTGTTTGCGATGCTTTTGTAAAAATGATTATCAGGAAAGAGGATGAATTTGTTATTTCACTGGAAAACGGGAAGGAATACAAGAGTGATCGGGTGATAATTGCTGCAGGCGGCAAAGCAATGCCTTCCAGTGGTTCCGATGGCAATGGCTACGATTTGGCAACAAAGCTGGGACATACTATAACAGATATTTTTCCGGCACTGGTGCAATTAATGCTGGAGGGGTCTTTTTTCAAACGAATTGACGGAGTTAAATTTGTCGGGACTGCTGAAATCATACACAATAATAAATCCGTTGTGAAAGAAAGAGGAGATATTCTCTTCACGAATTATGGCGTATCAGGCCCCCCCATTTTGCAGCTGAGCAGAAAAGCCGGTGAACTGTTAAATGAAGGGAAAGAAGCATATTTAAAAATAATGATCATGGATATGATGTCTAAAGAAAAGGTCGGAGAATTAATAAGAAAACGCTTTCAAACTGGTTTTAAAAAGCCCGCTGACTTCAGCCTTGTTGGACTTATCAATAAAAGGCTGATACCCGTGGTGCTGAGAGAAGCGGGAATTCATGATGTAAAGCGCGCTGCAGCCGATTTATCTGCCAAGGAGCGAGATGGGATCATAGGTATTTTGACTGATTGGAGATTCAAGATCAGGGGAACAAAGGGCTGGCCCAGTGCACAAATAACGGCAGGCGGAGTCGATACCGATGAAATAGATCAATACACCATGCAATCCAAATTGGTCAATGGCTTATTTTTCGCCGGTGAGATCATTGATATAGACGGGCAGTGCGGTGGTTTTAATCTTCAGTGGGCATGGTCGTCCGGTTTTATAGCGGGCCGTAGTGCAGCGGAATGAATTGCCCTGAAGGAACTTGTTCGGCAAGGGTGAAATATCCGTTATTTTACTTCTCGATCAATAGCAGGCCAGCTTGAAATATCCGTTATTTTACTTCTCGATCAACAGCAGGCCAGCTTGAAATATCCGTTATTTTACTTCTCGATCAATAGCAGGCCAGCTTGAAAGAACAATATGCCAGCATGCCTTCCAAGCTAACCGTGACATAATGGCCAAGCCATCACGGCCAAGCCATCACAAGCCATAATGGCCAAGCCATCACAAGCCATAATCGCCAAGCCATCACAAGCCATAATGGCGCTTTAACCTTTCCACATGCATATAATGCTCTAAATTGTTTAGTTTCGAAGCGGCATCCTCATCAAGCACAACAGTAATTCCTCCGTTATGCAGTTGAATCGCGGAAGCTGTAATCTGTGAAGTCACCGGACCCTCAATACATTTTGCGACTACATCCGACTTTTTAATGCCACTGGCAAGCATCATGATATTTCTTGCATCAAGAATGGTTCCAATCCCCATTGAAATAGCAAAATGTGGCATATGGGATCTCTCTATACCTGCCTTTTTATAGAAGCTTTCGTAATTGTCATCAAGGGTTTGTTTCGTTAAGGCTTGAATACTTGTTCTGGAACCAAGTGATGTTCCGGGCTCATTGAATCCCCAATGCCCGTCGCCGCCTATTCCTAAAAGCTGCAAATCAATTCCTCCTGCTTTCTTAATTTCTTCTTCATACCATTTGCAGTATTTTTCAGGTTCTTTTGTGAGGCCATCGGGAACATAGCTGTTTTCTTTTTTAACATTAATGTGGGCAAAAAGCTCCTCATGCATAAACCTTGCATAACTCTGATCCGAGCAATAAGGTTTATCAAGACTGATTCCCACCCCTAGATACTCGTCAAGGTTGAAGGTTCTAACCTGCGAAAAGTCGAGGCCTTCCTTGTGCATTCTTATTAGCTCCCTGTAGGTGCCAATCGGTGTGCCTCCGGTCGCCAGTCCAAGCACACAATCCGGCTTGGATTTTACATGGCCGGCAATAATCTCGGCTGCATGCTTGCTCATTTCATCATAGTTTTTCTTGATAATGATATCCATGTTTCACGTCCTCCAAATTTCATTTTTATTTTAAGCGCTCAATTATATATTAAAACTATATTTGCAGTGCCCAGATGTAAATATTGCTGCACACTCCTGCCTACCCGTTTATGGCACTGTATCGCTTTTGCCGGTGTTTTCGGAGTTGAAACCAATAATATCCTTGAATGGCCTTTTTTTATAGATGGCCGTTATGATATTGCGTATCAGCAAAAAGGTAATTGGACCTGCGATGAGACCGGCAAAGCCTATTAATTGAAGTCCTGTGTACATTGCGGCCAGTGTCAGCAACGGATGGACTCCTATTTGACGGCCGACTACTTTAGGCTCTATAATCTGTCTGACGACGAGTACGACCAGATATAGTACGACCAAGGAAATTCCCATTCTGATGTCATTTGCAACAAAGGAATATAAGGCCCAGGGTATTAAAACGCCACCGGTTCCGAGTACCGGGAGAGCATCAAAGATCGCTATCAGAAAAGCCAGCAGCAGTGAGTATTCAACCTGAATTATGCTGAAACCTATAAATAATTCCGTAAAGGTGATGGACATAATAATAAGTGCCGCCCGAAGATAACCAAACAATGCTGAAAACATGTCCTTCTTTATACTTAGAATTCTATGAAGCCAGCTTTCAGGCAGATGGCGCGTAAATACGGATGCGATTTTATCCCGATCTTTTGCCATGAAATAAGTTGCCATTATAGTAATAATAGTAAATACCAGTGCCTCCGGAAAGGATATTGCAGTCGTGAAAGCACCTTTGACAATTGATTTCCCAAAATTTGTAATGGTATCGGACAGATTGGATATGACGCTTGCTAAATTGTCCTTGACACTCCCGAGATTGTCCGTAATCTCCGAGGGCAGCCATGCCAAATCTACCGTCCAATTTCCCAGCCATTCCATGATTTGTGAATAAAGGCTTGTTAATATACCAGGCGCAGCCAATACCAGTGCTTTAATCTCCTTAATCAACTTGAGCACGACCGAAACCAGCAGCAGGATAATCATTGCCAACAGCAGCAGCAGTACGATGGGTGCGGCTATTTTACGCCTGATGCGAAGCTTATTGTTCATAAACTTTATCAATGGTTCCATTATGGAGGATAGCGCAAAAGCAATGAAAAATGGGAGAAGAAAAAATGCCAGTCTAAAAGAAACATAGACGCCAAGTAGCACCGATATTACAACCGCAGCAAATAAACCGATCCTTTTAAGTATCTTTTTGAATTGAAAATTCATCTGCAACTCCCGTTTATTTCTTAGTCTTATATTAGCATATCTGCTTTACCTTTTCTATTATTATATGAAACTTTATTGAGCAGCATATTCCATTCTTCGTTTTTTCACTGTATAATCAAATTATTCAAGTAATCGGAATCTTCATAAACCTTTTTGTTTCCGGATTGTCCGGATTAGGCATATAGGCTTTCCGAAAAAACATTATCTATTTGGAGGACAAAAATGAGTATTAAAATGTTGTTTTTGCTGTTGGGTGGTTTCGGAATGTTTCTTTATGGCATGCATATGATGTCGGTCGGACTGGAGAAAGTTGCTGGTGACAGGATGAGACGCACTCTTGAAATGTTGACGAGCAACCGTTTTGCAGCTGTTGGTGTCGGTCTCGGGGTCACTTCTATTATTCAGAGTTCTTCTGCCACGACGGTTATGGTGGTAGGATTTGTCAATGCAGGGCTAATGTCATTGATTCAGGCAACCGGCGTAATTATGGGCGCCAATATCGGCACGACAGTGACGGCGCAGCTTATCGCATTCAAACTTTCTGACATTGCACCCATTATACTTTTTACCGGAATGCTCATGACAGTTTTTATAAGAAAAAGAACTTTTACAAAAATTGGTGAAATTGTACTGGGCTTTGGTATACTTTTTGTCGGTATCAGCCTTATGTCACAGGCGATGGCACCTTTACAGAGCAATGAGGCTTTCCGGAATTTCCTTGTTAATTTTAAAAGTCCTATTGTCGGAGTTCTTGTTGGTGCAATATTCACAGCCGTCATACAGAGCTCTTCCACATCCGTAGGCATATTACAGGCATTGGCAATGCTTGGACTGATAGGATTGGACTCGGCGGTATATGTCATTCTGGGGCAGAACATAGGCACCTGTATTACCGCCATACTTGCCGCAATCGGTACAGGCTCAAATTCCAAACGTGCCGCAGGTATACACCTGATGTTCAATATTATGGGCACTATCATCTATTTAATCCTGCTTTCGATCTTCCCCGCCATTCCAAGCTTTGTAGAATTAATCTCTCCTGATAATGTATCCAGGCAGATCGCTAATTTCCACACCCTGTTTAATGTATCGGTTACGATTATGCTTTTCCCCTTTGCCTGGCAAATGGTAAGGCTGATTGAGCGAATTATTCCGGAAAGGCTTGAAGCAGATCATGTTGAGAAAAGGCTTGTGTATCTGGATGAAAGAATTGTCCAGACCCCTGTCATTGCGCTAAACCAGACACTGAGAGAATTAAATCGCATGGGTGATATTGCCTGTGATAACCTGAGCCGCTCTCTTGAGGCATTTTTTGAACAGAACGAGCAAAAGGCTCAAAAAGTTTTGGAGGTAGAAAAGACCGTAGATTATTTGAGCCACAATATTGCAAATTATTTAATCGGCTTCCGTGGAATGGAGTTGTCTGAACATGATTT
The DNA here is from genome assembly GCA_964349435.1 of uncultured Oscillospiraceae bacterium. Taxonomy (GTDB): domain Bacteria; phylum Bacillota; class Clostridia; order Acetivibrionales; family DTU013; genus CAYGHY01. The sequence continues at coordinate 944 of CAYGHY010000184.1, read as the reverse complement.
AAAGGTTATGGGCAGCTTACATCACGTAATCATCGATATGGAACGTATCAGCGACCTTGCTGAGAATATTGCAGAGTTTGCATTGACGCTTTCCGAAAAGAAAGCGAAACTAAGCTCTGAAGCATATGCCGAACTGACGACAATGTCCGAGAAGACAATGGAGACTCTCCGTACCGGTTTGGATGTTTTTGAGCATAGGAACGCAACACAATTTGACATTATGGAGGCGCTTGAACAAGAGGTGGACAATATGAAAAAAGTATACATAAGTAACCATATTAACAGACTTCAGGATAAAACATGCGATTCGCAGGTTGGCGTGGTCTTTACTAACGTAGTTGCAACCCTTGAGAGAGTGGCGGACCATGCTACCAACATAGCTTTTTCGATAGTCATTGATTAAAACGAGGTGTTGAACATATGAATTGGCTAAAAAGATTCATGTTAGGAAGATACGGCGGGGATCAGCTTTCTATGGCATTGCTCATGCTTTCGGTTTTATTAACATTGATCGCCCAGTTGGCTCGCCTTCCGCTGCTGTCTTTTATCGGGTATGCTCCTCTGGGTATATGTGTTTTCAGGATGTTGTCAAGAAATACGAGGAAGCGCAGTATGGAGAACTATAAGTTCTCAATGCTGGTCAGCCCTGTTTATGCATGGGTTAAGAAAATACAGAGACGTGTAATTGAGTCAAAAACTCACAGTTTTTTAAAATGCCCGAAGTGCAAGGCAAAATTGCGTTTTCCAAAAGGAAAGGGGAAAATAATTGTCAGCTGCCCAAAATGCAAATCTGAATTCGGAGCCAAAAGCTGACAGGAAATATTTGTATTTGCGAAAACAATCTTAAGGCAGGGAGACTTAGTTATGCCGCTGTTAATATATACATCAACAGGCGCCGCCATACTTGAATTCTTGACACAGGTTTTTGTTGACGAGTGTATGTA
>CAYGHY010000183.1:0-6128 GCA_964349435.1 uncultured Oscillospiraceae bacterium | reverse complement strand
TCAAGGATTTTTCTCCTATTGAGTCAATCTATCCATGGCTCGAAGACAAAGATTTTACGCTGGGGAATTGAGAATACGAACCATGTATCATGTAAATTCAAGTAGAGTACCCTTGAAGCGCTCCCCGCGTCAAGAACAAAATGAAAGGATAATCGTATACCAGCAAGCGACAAAGTATACTTTATTTACTTTACCGGTGTAGAGGGTAAGCAAACGCACCGCGCGCTCTTGAGCGCCTCGCCGGCCTGTGTTACGATGTGGCCAAGCCTAAGAAAGAACGCGTGTGCCGATGAACGGGCTTTACTGACTCACCAGCTAGTACAAGAATTGGGCGCAGACCACCGACTTGTTAACAATATTTTTGTATTTAATGGAGTATTATGAAAAGCAGAGATTACATTGGTCGTTGCCTAAATATTAATAAAGTGAATAACTATAATCACACATACTTACCAGATAATTATGATACACAGGTTTATCGTGTTTATATTGATGATAATGGCTATGAGGCGAAAGAACATTGTTATTTTTACATGGACATTTTTATGGATGAAAATGCCACAATCCTTGCAATAGAAAGAAATAAGGAAATTTTTCTAACAAACTATATAGTCAAACGATTTCCTCCATATCATGAAGAACAAGCAAGAGAGATTATGTCAAACTTAACAATAGATAGCTGAATGACAACGTGATTTTCTCACGCCTGCTGGACGCGGGGAAGCTGCTCTTCGGGAGGATAAGCTCCAAGGAGATGCGGGGCACTCAGCTGAAGATTGACATCAAGGTGTTCTTGCATGAGTGAGACATAGGAGTGGTATAAACAATATATTGTTTTCACAAGTAAAGTGAACAAACGGGAGGTATTATTAATTGGAGTCCTCGAACGTAATCTCAACGCATGCAGCTGCGCATCAAATACAAGAAGAATTGACCGCTATAGGCTATGAGCAGTTCGTCCTGCGGCCTTGGAATCGGTTTGATCCGGAGGATACGATCTGGTGGCTTGTTCCATCGCCAGAGTGGCCAGCATTTAACCATGCAAAACTTGTGCTTTACAAGACCATGAATGATTTCACTATCGGTATTCATTTCGAGAAGGGATTCAGCGCATCGGCAGCACATTTTTCTTCGCGGAAAGGAGCTGTTGCAGATATCATTCAAGTTGATTGGATATGGCATACTATGCTGGCTGATCTTAAGTGTGGATTACTCGGTAAACGGCTGTACGAAATCTCACAAGCAATGGGGGCACCACTTCTGCTCCAAATTTATGCGACAGGCATCAATGAACGGGATCATGACGCGCCGAAAATGGATTTGCTGAGGAATAGTATACAGTTTTCGCTGGGAGGCAAAAGCTTTGGGCTTATTGAAGGTTCAGCAAAGGGCGTTCTGGATGTCCATCACGACACCAACGCAGTCGAACATTTGATGGGAATATTTGAGAGGAAAGATTTGGAATGGTATTGGCTTGACTTCCATGTAGTATTTGAGGTGCCCTTTGCTGAGCATACCCGGTTGACAGAATACGCAGAAATTTTCGTCAAACAGTACGGAGAGTTCTTTTAAGGCATATGCAATACAAACTTAAGGGCTGATTGTTGTGGTTGATGCTTATTCTGGTGATCGGTCATTACTATATCACACTTTGCTACAAAGATCGGGGACAGACCAATGTGCATGATCTTTTGAATACTAGGAAGGTAGGCAAAGAATATGAGAAATGATGAAACTAGTTCGCGTGCCAATCTATTTGCATCGCTTATTAGACATGCGGAGAGCGAAAACTGGTGCATGAAACTCATATGTACCACTTGCGGGACATTGCGTTTTCGAGATGAAGTAAAGAAAATTGGAATCGAGCGTATAGTTGATTCGATGTATTCATTGAATGAAGAAGAAATAGAAGAAATCCTCGAAGTATCTGGAGATCCAATCGGTATTGTAGAGCGTGATGTGGGCTTCCAATATCAGGGAAAGAATCTTTGGAGAGAAGAAAAGCCACCAGTAATGTTGAAGAGAGAGGCGATCATACAAGCTAAAATACAAAGAAAGAATGAGAAAAGAGAGAAAACTCTCGAAGTTGAAGCTAAGAATAAAGCGGAAAGACAAGCTGCAAGGATCTTTGAATTGGTGCAAACTCAAGAGCAACGACAAATAACCAAACAACAAAGAGAGAGAATCATAGCAGAGTTTACCAGACTAAATCTTCAAGAAAAGCTTCGGATGATTGCGGAAGACAAGGAACACCTGCCGGACTATTATCCTCTTCAAATGGAACACATTACTGCAGAGAATTTGCAAAATATCAGTTCGACAGTCATTGAAGAACTCATCGATCGGTTGAGTTTACTAAAGTCAAACAGATGGAACAATGTTAGAAAAAGACTGAATGAAGCACTCCCCGTGTCAAGGACAAAATAAGGGTCTGAATATTCACAAGAAAGCGCTGTGATATCATCAAACCGCTTTACTGGTGTGGAGGATAAGGCAACGTTGCGCGCGCTCTTGAGCGCCTCGCCGGCCTGTGTTACGATGTGGCCAAGCCTAAGAAGGAATGCGTGTGTCGATGAACGATCATAGCTGACTCAGGAGTTTTACAAAGACCGGGGGCAGACCAAATACATGAGGAAAGAATGTATGATGTATGAAAAAACTCAAAAAGATATTTCGGTTCTTGTTGGTAATAATGTTCATAATGCTATCTCAGTCACCTGCTCAAGCTATAAATAAAACCCATTGGATAGATGATGGGATTGCGGCATCTTCTTTTTCAGGGGGCACTGGAAAGCTTGAGGATCCCTATTTGATCTCCACGGCGGAAGAATTGGCCTATTTAGCGGTCCAGGCAAATGCAGGATTACTTAAGCAAAACCCCACTGAGGGAAAGCATTATAAGCTGATTAACAATATTGATTTATCGAAGTACTTGTGGGCCCCCATTGGATCACACTACAATATTGGCAATGATTTCATGGGATACTTCAATGGGGACTTCCATACAATAACCGGAATGCGGATTGTTGATGGATTTGATTGCAGCGGGCTATTTGGAACAGCCAGAGGCATAAAGAATCTCTCTCTCGAAGGTTCTATTGACATTGCAAATATGACTGAACAACCTTCCACTTATATGGGTGGAATGCTTGGCACTGGTCTTGAGCTATTCAATTGCCACAGCAATGTTTCAATCAGTATTTCAACCACATCACATATGCCATATTGGTTAGGAGGATTAGCAGGGGGCGGCAATATTTCTGTAAACTGCTCCTCTAGCGGTCCAATTGAAGTAAATTTCCTTGAACCAATAAACGCAAATTTTACTATAGGCGGATTAGCTGGTGCAGCATCATTAGTTGAGAATTCTTTCAGTCACACCGATATCTCCATATTTGGAAAACAAGGTGCTAATTGGTGCAATATCGGTGGTATTGCTGGTGAATATTGGCCGAATTTTATGAAACCCATGTCAAACTGCTATAATGTAGGTAATGTTGCTGTTACGAATGTGAAAAACGCGTCAGTTGGTGCAATAATTGGAATGATCGGCGGGACCCTTCAAAACGGTACAGAGATCTGGCTGGCTCCACAAAACTGCTATTGGCTATCAACAGCAACCACTTTCCCTGAAGATGCAGATAATGATGGGGTTGGCTCAACCGGAAATCCGGATTCTTCAGGTGTTTCAAATTTTAGCGGGGCAAAGACAAATTGGACACTCAACAATGAAGAACGTACTGAATTACTTACTGCCCTGAATAGTTGGGTTAATTCTAAGTCGGATGAGTGGTACTTTAGTTGGAGATCCGCTTTTTCTGAAACGGAAAATGGAGGATTCCCTTTATTTGACACCTTTTCATCCAGCCCTGATGACAATGCAGTTGTTGGAATAAATAATGGTGATAGTATTAGGCAGGGCGATGTTATCGCCTTTACCGCAATAGGCTCGGGACCGAATAAAGCCGCAGTGTTTGGGAACCATCGCTGGAGGCCTTATTCCTGGAATATAAACCCAAGTGGAATATGGACAGTTCCCCCATATTCTGCAGTTATACCAACAGAAGATATGTCTGCCGGAGAGCATTTGCTTACGGTCACATTCTCTGAAGAGAGATTCAATGGTTCAACTTGGGCATTGACTGGAAATACTATGAGCCAAAGTGTTGCATTTACGATTACTGCTAAGGTTTTTAAGATAACTGCGTCCACTGGTGTTGGGGGATACATTTCACCTAGTGGCGTCATTGAGGCGGATTTGAATTCAGAGAAAGTATTTTCGATATTCGCAAATAAGGGTTATGCAATCCATCGCGTCAATGTTGACGGAGTCAATCAAGGCGTCCTTTCAACTTACACTTTTGCAAACATTGACAAGGACCATTCAATACATGCTGATTTTGTATTGGATACAGAACTGCCTCTAACTGGGGATAATAACACAATACTCATCAGTGTGTTGTTAATGTTTTTATCAACTGCATCCCTACTTTTCACATTACGCAAGAGGAAGAATTCTAGATAATGGCAGCATTGGAAAGAAACAGGCCAATAATGTTCGGGAACATTCCTGAAACATATCAACTTAATAAGATTAATAAACCTGTCCGTGCTTTACGTTGGAGAAAGAGTCTATCTCTAATTTCTGTTTTTATATTTGTATTGTCTTCTGTTTTTTTCTCTATACGACTCTTTGAGTACTATGCAGCAAAACAAGAATATAGTGCATATCAAGAGGATATCGCTACAAGTTCGCTAATTGTTCTTAAACCAACCGTAGAACCAACTCATGTTATGGCCTCAGTTGTTAAAAGCGAACCCAATGCAAACAAACCTTCAGAGAAAACGCATGCTTATTACGGGGAGATAGTTGCGCTTAAATCACAGAACTCACAAACAATAGGATGGCTGGACGTAAGCGGAACAAATATTCAGTATCCTGTTGTCCAAGCAAGTGATAATGATTATTATACAAACCATACTTTTGCAGGAAGAAGAAACGCAAGTGGAGCAATATTTCTAGACTATCGCAGTTCAGACACCCTGAGCGATAGTTGTATCATTATTTATGGTCACAATATGAAGGATGGAAGCATGTTTCATGAATTGCGAAAGTATGAGAGAAACTCTTTCTTGCGTAAAAACAATGAAATTGTATTGACTGGAATTAATGAACAAAAGGTATTTCGAGTATTTGCTGCCTTCAGTTGCTCATCTGATGAGATTCTCCTTGGATCCAATTCCTTTACCAAAAATGAAAAGGAGTGGATGTTGGCCAGAATTCGGGCTAGAACAGTTATTAATAAAAACGGAGTGTTCCCTGATTCTGATGATCAGTTAATTGCACTTATCACGTGTGTAGGTGATTCAGCAAAAAATTATTGGATTGTGTATGGATATCATAGCACAAATTTATAGCTTGCTATGTAAGGTTTGACTGGTAACAATCAGCCAAATACCCTTGAGCAGTCCGGCCAAGCGCTCCTTCTCCTTGTGCGGGACATGTACCAGAATATTGCACATCCGCAAAACGCCGGCTCCCCTGAACACCAGTACTGCCGCACTTCCCGCACCGAAGCGAGACCTAGTCGGTGGAGTCACGGCATTTGTTACTAAACGCATAGTGATGTGTACCCCATGCAGGCGCTCCAGTTCCCTGCGGATGTTTCTCCAAGTGTCCCCTGTCCTGACCTTAGCAAAGCAGCACAGTGGCATAAGCCCTTGTGTTTCCTCATTGTCAAATTATTCATCAGAAAATGCAAAGCGTACTTTGCAGAAATCAATTGTCAAACTTATTACAGGAAAAATGCACCCCCCTGGCAAATGTTAAACGATTGCTCAGCAGATTATCGGTTCATAATAGACAAACAGCCAATAAGAGGAAAACAGCCATTATTGATGAGCAAAACGGGCAACATCCTCAAGGCAAGGTCCCCCGAAAAACCCTTATATATCAACGGATTTCGAAGCACAAAAAAATAAGGGACCCAACTCCTGATAGAAGTCATTCTATCATTTGTTGGGTCCCTGGGTGTAATTCGTAGACAAATACCATAAAATGATAAAAAGCATAAATTATCCTTGTAAATCAATACATTTCACACTATACTCTTTTCGAGATTATTTTA
>CAYGHY010000182.1:0-6134 GCA_964349435.1 uncultured Oscillospiraceae bacterium | reverse complement strand
TTGTATTGACGAAGTCGGAATGCGGCTCCCTGCGGCAGGACGCCGCAGGCGCAATGTGGAGCCACGGATGGCGACTCAGCCGCGCCCGCATTAGTACAACATCGCTCATTCCATCTGAATATTTAATCCATATGAGCGATGTTGTATGCCGGGCGAGTCGATACATTACAGCCAGCCCATTATGAAACCTGATGCAAGATTCTGCAGTCATGGCCGACCGTCCATAGCCCATCTATAATAAATCAAATCAAAATGTTTTTTGCCAAAAAAACATATCCTTTTCCGATGAATATGCATAATCAGTTGATTTACCAATTTTCTTATAGCAACATCTCAGCAAAAACTAACTCATACATCCTTGCGAACTTTGTTTTTGACCAAATTCTTTCAAAACTAGGGTTAACTATTTCTATATTTGCCGTTTTGCAGGATTAGTCAAAAAATAATCTAAAAATCTACATATATTTGTTTCCAGATAAGCTCCAAGTAAAATACTTTAAAATCGATGATACCTTCTTACTAAAAGGAATTACTCGGATAATCATACTTCTAAGATATTTTTAGATTCCTCCTCGCGACGGACACCCTTACCTTCTGCTAACGGTTAGTGCTGCCAGCACACATAAAGGAGTCCATTATATTTCATATTGGACTCCAAGAAGATTATTAAAATTATTTTACACAGTTACTAATAAACGTAATTACTATGTGTACAACTAAACGAATCAGTTGCTCCAACAGAAAACGCTGACATATTCCAACCTTGTACGCCCCAGATATAATCTAGCTTAGAGGTATCCCACGTATAACTAGTACCACCGTTATATAGGTATAGGTTTGAAAAATTTCCCCCTAACAAATATGAGCCATCAGCTGTGTCATTTTGTATGGAACCACCTGCGTTCGGTATTAGTGACATAAACCGAATGTACCGAACTAATGGTTTATTGCTAGACTTCAGAAATAATATATCTGATGACGCTTGAGCTGTTAGTGTATCAGTATTTATCAATGTAGAGCCATTGTACCACTTGAATGTACCAACAACTGTTTTTTTGTTTAACTAAATTTTCCAACTTAAGGCAAAATAATTACTTGCTTACTCAACTGCGGTTGCAGTGGACTATTTAACATATAAATATCTTTTTAAATAATGGCTTTTGCACAATATTAAAGAAGACTCATTGTTTGATAAGCACCGTAATATCCCACAATTATATTAATGCATATTATTTTACAAACTTACTTGTTAGGTCTAAATCACCCTGTTATGTTATAATGAAGAAAATAAGTGGATTCCCATAACATATACCGCATTTGGCAGAGATAACGACATGCGCTTATTCATCGCAAGTCACCTGGGAGGAATGTAATGGAAGAGTTGTTTACGCTGAAGTGGGAAGGCAGTAAATTGATCCTGCTGGATCAGACACTGCTGCCGGAACAGATCCGCTACCGGAGTATTGATACTGTGGAAGAGGTGTGGGAAGCCATCCGGGGGATGCAGGTACGCGGCGCCCCGGCCATCGGCGTTGCTGCCGCCTACGGGATGGTGATTGCTGCGAATAAGGCACCGGACCGAACTTTTAATGAATTCTGGACTGCATATAAAAAAGCCGGAGATTATCTTGCTACCTCGCGGCCTACGGCTTCCAACCTGTTTTGGGCGATTGAACGAATGGAAAACAAAGCGCAGGAGGGAAAATGCCTGCCGATAACCGAGCTCCGGGCGATTCTGGAAAAAGAAGCACTCGCCATTCATCTTGAAGATGAGAAAATCAACCGGAGGATAGGGGAAAACCTGCTGACATTGCTCAAAGACGGCGACACGGTACTGACACACTGTAATGCCGGGAAACTGGCCACTACAAAATACGGTACGGCGTTGTCCCCATTCTATATTGCCCGTGAAAGGGGAATGAATATCAAAGTGTACGCCGATGAAACCAGACCCAGACTGCAGGGTTCGCTTCTCACCTCTTTTGAACTGTATGAAGCGGGCATCGATGTTACGTTAATCTGTGACAATATGGCGGCGGTGGTGATGTCCCAGGGCAAAATCAATGCGGTTATCACCGGCTGCGACCGTGTGGCCGCCAACGGGGACGTCGCCAACAAAATCGGCACCTTCGGCCTCAGCATCCTGGCAAAGCACTTTCATATTCCCATGTATATCGCGGCGCCCACGCCTACCATAGACCTTCGTTGCCATTCCGGGAAAGACATCCCCATCGAAGTGCGTGATTCCAGGGAAATCACCTGTACTTTCGGCACATGGACCGCGCCCAGACAGGTGAAAACGTACAATCCGGCCTTTGATGTCACACCGGCGGAGAATATCACCGCCATCGTCACGGAACTGGGTATTGTATATCCTCCGCATTCAGAGAACCTGAGGAAGCTATTTGAAAACCAGGGACGGGGCTGACCGTGCATGGCAGAGTGTTTTACGCAAAACCTTTCACTGGCACAGCACACCTGCATGTGTTAAAATTGTAAAGGGTATTTCCCTTAGGATAAGTCTTGCAGGTGATAGGAAAGGGGTAACGCCAGAAGTCGCCTCTTTGGCGGATTGTATCCTCTTGTGGCACCCTTGGGATTCGGGAGGTTATCAGATGAATTCGTTAGGCAGCAGCAGGGAAATTGTTCAAAACAAGCTGATAATTATGTATATTATAAACAGGCTAAATATGCCTGTTAGCAATAACAGTATAACCCGGCTGGTGCTGGAGACCCGCCTGATGAACTATTTCATGTTTCAGCAGTGTTTCAATGAGCTGCATGAAGGCAAGCTCATTGAGTTTCAAGCCGCCGAAAATAGTGAAGAAGGCATTGAAGGCTTTGGTTTGACCGCAACAGGGAAAAACACGCTGCAATACTTTTTAAATCATATTCCTCCAGGTGTAAAAAAACAGCTGGACAAGACACTGCCTGACGCCCGAAGGGAAATAGAGAATGAAGTTCTGGTCACAGCCGATTTTATGCCTGAAAGCGAAAGCAAGTTTACAGTGTCCTGCAAGATGGGCGAAAAGGATTTCCCACTAGTGGAATTGAAAGCTGCAGTCGGTACAAAAAAAGATGCCCGGACAGTTTGCGACAACTGGAAGAATCATTCCTCAGAAATCTATGCCGAGATTATCGAGTCACTGACAAAAAAAAGAGGCTGATTATATCATATCGCACCTGAGCTGCTGATTCCTTTATGTTTTTTCGATTCCTTGTACAGCACAAACTTGCTGCCTATCACTTGTACCACTTCGGCGCCGGTTTTCTCCGCTATTTCTGCACAGATCTCTCTGGTACTGGCATCGGCATTTTTGAGAACGGTGGCTTTCACAAGCTCCCTAGCCTCAAGCGCGTCGCTGAATTGCCTGACAAGATTGTCTCCAACACCGCTCTTGCCTACCTGAAATATAGGATCGATGGTATTTGCCAGATTTCTGAGGTAGCTTCTTTGTTTGCTTTTAAGCATATTCATTCCTTCCTTACTTTATATATTCAAACTCAATATCGAATATTTTAACAGTATCGCCTTCTTTGATCCCTAGTTTCTCAAGCGCTTCATTGACTCCCTTTGTCTTGAGTGAACGCTGAAAATACTGCAGGGATTCATGTATGTCAAAATTAGTGGAGCCAACCACCTTTTTCATCCAATTTCCTTCAATAATAAAGGTGTTCCCTTCCTTTCGGACAGTGAACAGTTCTTCTTTGGCAGCAGTATATACAACCTTTTCCTCACCCTCAGGCGATATATCAACTTCAGGCAACGCATCAATCTGTGAAGCCACATAAAACATCAGCTCTTTTATACCTCTATTAGAAGCTGCGGATATGGGAAATACCTTGTAGCCCTTTGCTTCCACCGCTTTTTGAAAGCTGTCCAGATTTTCCATGCCCCTAGGCAGATCCATCTTGTTGGCAGCGACTACCTGCGGCCTGTCTGCAAGCTTGGGATTGTACATCCTGAGTTCTGAATTAATAGTCTCAAAGTCACTAAGCGGTTCTCTTCCATCCACAGCGGCTACATCAACAACATGCACAAGCAATCTTGTCCTTTCGATATGTCTTAGAAATTCGCAACCCAGGCCAACACCTTCATGAGCACCTTCAATGAGCCCAGGTATATCAGCCAGCACAAAACTGCTCCCCTGCTCTAGGCTTACGACGCCAAGATTCGGTTCAAGCGTAGTGAAAGGATAATCTGCTATTTTGGGATTTGCTGCTGTAACAATTGACAAAACAGTTGACTTTCCTGCATTGGGAAAGCCAACCAAACCAGCATCAGCCATAAGCTTCAGTTCCAGCTGCAGACTAAATTCCTCACCCGTATTACCGGCCTGTGCAAAGCTGGGCACCTGTCTGGTGGGTGTTGCAAAATGCTGGTTCCCCTTACCTCCCTTACCTCCCTTTGCTATAACTACCCTCTGATCAATCTTAGTCATATCTGCGAGAATTCGGCCCGTCTTTTCATCCTTTATAATAGTTCCCGGCGGAACTGTAATAACAAGCTCTTTGCCGCTTTTGCCCGAGCTGTTGTTCGTACCGCCATGTGCCCCGAACTCAGCCTTATATTTCCTTCTGTACTGAAAATCCATCAGTGTCCGAAGTCCTTCGCCGACAATAAAAACCACATCGCCGCCTTTTCCACCATCGCCACCATCTGGTCCTCCCGCAGAGACATATTTTTCCCTGCGGAATGACACCTTACCATTGCCGCCGTCTCCGGCCTTTATATGAATTTTTGCACGGTCAATAAACATCTTTTGCTCCTTTATTAAACCTCGGAGGCGTAGAGGCCTCCCCAATTTTTGTCAGATTTGCTGTATAAATAACCAGTAAGAAAAAATCCCGGCTAGTTGTGCCGGGACTTTTTTTACTTATTTAGTACTACAGTGAAACAAACATTAATTCTTCGGCACTTATTCGCTTTTCACAAATACCGCGTATGCTTCGACACGATATTTCCTAAGGGAAAAATCTATACATTTCGCTGCAGTATTAGACTGCAACTATACTAACCTGCTTTTTGTCCTTGCCATGTCTTTCAAACTTTACCTTACCTTCGGCCAGAGCAAAAAGGGTGTCATCCTTGCCTATTCCTACATTTGAACCAGGATGAATCTTCGTACCTCTCTGTCTCACCAGGATGCTGCCTGCCAGCACATGCTGTCCGTCACCCCTCTTGACACCAAGTCTTTGTGCCGCACTGTCACGGCCGTTTCTTGAGCTGCCTACTCCCTTTTTATGAGCGAACAGCTGCAGATTAATTTTAATCATCGGATTACACCTCCTCTTCAATTACTAAAACGTATTTACCATATGATAGTTCTATCTGTTTTAAGCCTATCGCAGTTGTTTCAAGTATGATTCCGGCAGTTGCCCTCTGTTGCTCCGTCATATCCTGTGGCAGGCTGATAACAATTTCCCCGTCATCTTCGATATAGCAGCCCGCCAAACCTGCGAGATCTCCCAGTGCACCAGCCGCTGTATAAGCTGACACCGATACCGCCGAGCAGATAATGTCCTGCCCTGCCTCCGCATAGCCTGAATGCCCGTTAATTCTTAAACTCTTTATAGAACCCGATAAATCCCTTGTTATCACTGCCTTGATCATTTTGTACCGACCTTGCACTATACACTGATTTTTTCTATAAGCACCTTTGTGTAAGGCTGTCTGTGACCGGTTTTGTTTCTGTAGCCCTTCTTTGCCTTGTACTTGAAAACGATTATTTTCTTATTCTTTCCCTGTCCAAGCACCTTTGCTGCTACGCTTGCATTTTCCACTAACGGCTTGCCAAAAGTCAAACTGCCCTCGCCGGAAACTGCCAAAACCTTGTCAAAAGTCACTGCAGCACCGTCTTCAGCATCAAGCTTCTCTATAAAAACGACATCGCCTTCCTGTACTTTGTACTGTTTTCCACCTGTTTCTATAACAGCGTACATTGTTTATACCTCCTGTTTACAGACTCGCCGGTCCTTATAGGCAGCAACTGCTGTCGCTTTTGGGTGCCTTGGCCGAGCGGTTACCGAAACATTCTAACACACAAGCATGTTGATGTCAACGCCTCTGATTTTTACCCAGCTTTGAAGAGTCAACTTTTTTATAATACGTAATTAATCCCATATTAAACACC
>CAYGHY010000181.1:0-6172 GCA_964349435.1 uncultured Oscillospiraceae bacterium | reverse complement strand
GTTCTGTTGTACTGTATATATAGCTACACTATCAGTAGCTATGTCACCACGCATTATAGCTTGTGTAGCCGTACTCTCAGGATGACTTAGTGCCACGGAATGACCTAATTCATGAACATATATTTTTGTCTGATAATTAAGTTCTCTAGTAACTAGTCTTCCAGGGTTTGTCATAAGTTGAATTTCAGAGTATACCCAACTACCTGACCAGCTAAGTTCATAATGATATGATATTGGCCAAACATCCCATACCTTAATATAATTTCCGGTAAGTCCACAAGCTCCATCAATATTTTTACCAACAACTCTAATATTACATCCTGAATCTGTATCACTGTATTTTTCTTTGAATGCCTTGACTTTTTTATACTCGTCCGAATCCATCTCGGATGGAGGCATAGGCTTGTCAAGAAAGTATAAGAAAACCTGCTTGCCGCTTGCGATCATTTCCTCTATTTCTTCTTCAGTTCCGGAACCGTATTTTTCTGTCGGTGAGCCAAATCTTGTCCAGAACACTGCGACTGCTGCATCACAGTTCTGAACAAACTACTCATTTAAAAGCTCTTGCCCAGAACCCCCGGACTCCGGGAAGCTGTCCATAGACCAATGCCTGACCATTACTGCGACATTGTTAAATGCGCCGTAGGTCCTACTGAATCTGTCGGCAGCTTCTATGATAATGGGCAAGCAACTTTTCGCCACATCGCCCGGGCAAGAAAACAGAAGGTCGTATGTAATTGGTGTTCTTGGCATTAAGCATCTCAACTCCTTTTGATGTATATAATTAGAATTTGCCGGGCTGCTCGCTTTTCATTCCACTTTAGGTCTCTAGATCTTTAAGCGCGAGTAGATTGATTTTGTCGCGCTTTTCATGCCAGACCACAATTTTCACCTTTGACGGATATGTAAACTTAACCCGACTCACCTTGAAGGTCCAGATGATCAGTTCAAGCAGTTCCTGATCGGAGATATTCTCATAACCTCTGCGCCGCGTAAGGCCGGAGCCCAAGACGGGCAAGGCTACAGTGCGCCCGGCGTAGACCCTATCAACCTCGCTCCAAAAACTCAACAGGCAGCTAAGAAGATCGTTAATCTCAAGGTAGGCCTTGGTACCATCGAAGCGCGAAAAGGCGATGAGCAGATAGTGGCCACTTGACATATCGTGCCGAGCTTGTAGCGTGTCTTCTTCCCGACGGGTCTATCAACATCCTCGCCGGCAATCATGCCCGGCAAGTATGCGTCTGAAGAAATGAAGCTGTCCAAGGCGCTCACATTATCTTTGTAAAATTTTTCGATGTACTGCCCATGAAGCGAGCCCCTTGCGATGATTTTATCGTCAACGATCGTGTCGAAATATTCATTGAAAGCGATGGCCTTCAGGTCGGCTGCCTCAGCAAATATATCGCCGAATTTTACCTCGACCTCTGATGTATTGATTTTAAGGTTAATGCTTTGACGCTTCTTAGCATGAACCCAAAGCCCGATGTAAACAAGTACGATAATTCCCAAAACGACCAACCCCACAGGCAACTTGACTTTATTATCAATACCTACGAAGAGAAATACGATGGATGTGATGACACTTATCCCGCCAAGGAAGGCATAGAAAGTCCGCAGTATCTTTTTATCGAAAAACGGCACTTTCATTCAACAAGCCCCCAGTCAACGTATGATTGGCGGGTGTAATAATTCTTTCCGTCGGACAGGTGTTCGCCATTTACATAAAAGCGTGAAATGGCGTCCAATATAGGTTCTTTTTTGAAAGCGATATGTATAGCCTCCACGCCGGCGTTGCCGATTCGCTCGGTGAGCGCCTTTGGCCAGAGACCGCTTAAGGCATCAACAGCACAGATTGCTGAATATCCGGGATACGCGATAATCAGAGGAATCTCGTATGTGTCTATAGCTTGCTCAATCTCATACGAGAGCACGCTTCCGGTATGCCTCGTATCCTTAGAGATAACGACAAGCATGTTCTTAGACGCCCCAAGCCGTTCTTGAATGCGCGAGTAAAGCGTCGCACGTGAGCTTGTGTCACGCACGGCAGCTGTCTTTTCGTGACTATTGGTAAATTTGAAATCAATGCTCTTGTTTTCGTCCCACGCTTGGATGGTCCCGTAATATCTGAAGTCAGATTTTGTCGGGTCGGCTTGTCCTAAGCCGTCAAACGCAACATAGGTGCCTGTTCGGTTTGCCACATAGGTGCCTGTTCGGTTTGCCACATGGGTTCCCCCTTTGTTTTCTATATTTACGCAGAATGTGAAGTCGCCTAAGTGTCCGCAAGGTTTTCTCTTGCTTCGTCACAAGGTCTACAGCCTCTCAAACCCCTTCTTTATCACCTGTGCCATTAGCGCCCGGCGCTGCTTAAGGAAGTCAAAGTAGTCCGCGTTTTCCCAGCCATCCCACAGGGCGTGCATCTCGTAAATGGCAGGCTTGTCCGCAGGCGGGATTTTCACAAGCTGATCCTTCATATATTCTGCCGGGCTGGTGTCCAGTATCTCAATATTATCGTGCCACTCTATAAAGGCAAAGTTAGCGTTTTGGTTCCGGTCGCGGTCATCTGGTATACCTATCTTGCCTAGGTATGCTTTTGGGAACAGGTGGTGGCGCTCAAGGGCATTTTTCGTTCCCGTTGCTGCAGGGCTGAATAGTTCGCGCGTGGTAAGCGTGGAGAACAGCACCTTAGCGCCGAGTGCGTTAAGTGCCGCACAATACCCAAACCACGCTGGGCTCCTTGAAGCAGACGTAGCAAGGTCGTTTGGCAGGGTCACATAAAAGTAGTCATTTGTAAACACCGCCGCAATCTTACTTTCAAGTAGGGCCGTAAACTCCGCTCCCGATATTACATTTCTGAGGTCCGCCAGATCAGCCTCCACAACTGTTTCCGGTGAGCTTGTATAATATCTAGAGACAGAGCCCATAAAGAACCATTTTGCAATAAGCTTCCGAAGCTCCGTTTCCTTCATGTTATATTCGTGCTTCCCGATAAGATACAGGGCATACGTATAAACAAGGGCGTTCTGAGCGGAGATGAGTGATTTGCTAATAAACCCTGCAGCCTCTATGCACTTAAGAAAGTCATGCCACGTCTGGACGTTCAACACTTTGTCCAACACAATCTTCAATTTGGCAAACTGTTCTTCGCGCAGCTCTTCTGAATAGACTTCCGTTTCAAAATCGCGGCCACGGAGGAGTTTGTAGGCATAATTGAGCCGGGCTCTTTTGAACCCGTAGCTCATTGCCACGCGAACAATGTGCGTGGGCGAGGGCTCAAACAGGAAATTATAAGCCGTGCCGGATTTGGGGACTTTGGCGCTCTTGCAGAATTCCTCTATCTTCTGCCGACCTTCCTGCCAGTAAACCGAGATGAGGGTGAGGATAAAATCGTCCTCGCCGAGTTTTTCGCCGCCGGAGTTAACGCGGACAAATATGTCAGCTACGCTTTCCTCATTTGAGTTTCCGTTAATCTCAAGGGTGGGAATGTTGTAATCGCCAAGCGCAAGCAGATCCATTATATTCTGCTGCACTGTCTGCTTTTCGGTACCGGTCAAAGAATCGCCGGCCTTTTCTCTGTTTTCCTGCACAGACTGAACAAACTCCGTGATGTAGTCAAAGCTCCGGGGCTCGTTTAGGAAAACATCGCTGATATCGTAAATCCAATCGGTGGCCTTCTTCTTGGCGTTGTCGCCCACTTCAAAAGCCCGTGTAAATGGGTTAAAAGATATGGTTATAAACCGCTGGTTATACTTTTCATCCATCACCTCTTTGTGCCGCATAACAGCGTAAAGAGATGTCATTCTCTGCTGTCCGTCAATGATAAGACTTTTCGGCGCCGAGTATGGCTTATTGTCAGTGCCTATATTTTTAACCTTGTTTTGCGAGTCGGAGGAATCCCAAATCATAAGGTAACCTATGGGGTAGCCCTTCATCATGGAGTCAAGAAGATCCCGCACTTTGGGCGCCTTCCAAACATATCCCCTCTGCAGCTCCGGCAGGCCCAGCTTGCCGTTTTCAACTTCATCAATGATGTTTTTCAGTTTGCGGGGCACTTGCGTAAACAGCTCTTTTGCCATGTGTGTTTCCTCCGATAAGTCTGTTATTATGCGTATTTCTCATTGCGTACATTAACCCTTGGGCGCCATTAGTGTACTTGTAACTTTTCAGGCATCTCCGGCTCCGGCCAGCATTTCATAAAAAACATTCTCAGAGATGATCTCGATGTCCATCCCGTTAGCCTTGTACTTTTCAGCCTTTTTGTGCTTGCTGCTCTTTCCGTCTTTGATGCTGGCACAATAATCATTATTGCCAAGCACGAGATAATTTGTTTCTTTGGTCACTCCGTCACCGCATTGACCGCCGAGATTGACCACTATCTGCATGGCATCTTTTCGGACCATTTTTTGCAGAGCGCCGGTAAAGCAGAATACTTTTCCATACACAGAGGTCGTCTCGTCAAAATCGGTAGTCGTTGCCGTAATATTAGCGGCCCTAAGGCCGGAGCGCTGTTGGTACAGAGTGCTTATGTCGATACCGTTGGCGCTGGCGTATTCCTTCATGTACTCATAACAAGCTATCATCTTGTTAATATCAAATATTGCCCGATGCTCTACATCACTTTCGAGGCCAAATCGTTCCGCTAAATCACACAGGCGATGGTGCCGCTGGTCCTTATATAAACGCCGACTTAGCCCCATGGTATCAATAAAATCGTTTGAGAACACGATTTCTGGGTCCAGGGAAGCGCAAGCATCGTAGATAAAATTAATATCGAAGTTTGCGTTGTGAGCGATAACCGGCTGATCGCCTACAAAATCGATGAAGCTAGGCAAGGCAGCCTCAATGCTGGGAGCCTCTGCAAACATTTCATTTGTAATGCCCGTAAGCTCGGTAATAAACGTATCAATCGGGTTGTTAGGCTTGACAAGGCTCTGAAACTCTTCAACAGCAGTCCCGTCTTGCACCTTGACAGCGCCCAACTCGATTATCTCATCCCATAACGGGTCAAACCCGGTAGTCTCAATATCGATTGCCACGTATGTATTGAGCGACTCCAGAAGGCTCTTGCCTTTTCCTTCACGTAAGTGAGTTACAGAAGACAAGCCGCCTATGGTTAATCCGTCTGGCCCGATGCTTATACTAATTCCGGGTGCTGCCATTGTGCATACCTCCGATCCTTTTTTAGATGCTACAGGCTGCAAAGTAGTATTGTTGTTGCGACTGAACTCATGTTTCTAAGTATACATACCAATAATATCCTGCTCAAGATATATATTTTTGCTATGAACTGTAGCTCAATGAGCTTCGCATTTTTGCTATAATGGAACATTAAGCAATTTGGTACGTATTGCCCATTATAGACATAATATGTAATTCTAGTAACTATCTTTTATTAACCTAATCATCAGCGCTTACTTTTCTCAACTCTTGTAAAAGTCCATAAACTTCCAGATATCCGCTACTAACAGCCTAGAATGCCAATATGTAACATCGTTTATGATATTATATCATAAATTATGTCATATTTCTGGAATTTTTTCGCTTCATCCCTTGCTCTCTGGACAGGCAGAAGTGGTAAAAGGCCTATAAACATTATATTATTTTGGTCCGGACAAAAAAAGCGAGTAACTTCGTAATCTGAAGTTCTCGCTTTTTGCTCCGCATCACTAGACGCGGGTAGTATGGTGGAGGCGAATTTTCTCAATAATTTCTTTACTCTCCTGTTACATCTGAGATGAAGTCCTGCAAACAATCTTCCAAATCCAGCAAAAAAGAGAAGAGGAAATATTGCCGAGCTTCTGGATGGACTGCCAGCAGTTCTATATCTTCCGGAAATTTAAGTCCCGATAAATCATACAGAATCCGCAGTACAGCCATCATTTCAGCTTCCCTGCTCTCGTTGTATAAATGAGCAAAGATAGCCGAAATTCTTTCCATAGCCCCGGCATCATAACCGGAGAATATCCAAATGTTTTCAATCAATGGGGCAGTCATGTCCCCAGATATTAGATTGATTTTGTCCTAGCAAATTGCGCCTGATTGGAGTATAATACCTTTATTAAGTAATAAGCTCCGTGCGGTTTTTTTTCCATAGTGTCCATTATTACTTCCTCCTTTTTCAATTTACCCGTGGTGACACGGGTGACAAAATGGTGACATAGCTTACAAAGTGATC
>CAYGHY010000180.1:3529-6174 GCA_964349435.1 uncultured Oscillospiraceae bacterium | reverse complement strand
TTGGAGCTCTCTTACAGGATCGATTAACCGTTATTGGCCATCTATTAAGATCTGCTTAAGAAATAAATATCAGATCAAAGATCCAAAGATGTATTTCGATTACCTGGATTTGTTGCAATATTTTGGTAAAGATTTGAGGAATGCTCATTATGTCTGCCCAAAAGCATTAAAAAGAGAACATGACAAGTACGTTGCAAATAAGAGAGCAATCCTTGAACGCGAAAGGCTTGAGAAGAAACGACAGAGAGCGTTAGAGAATGAAGAGAAATATAAAGCATTTATACAGTGCTTTGAGGATCTCTCGTTCGGTGATGATGATATCGTTATCCGTCCATTAAAAAGTGTCGCAGAGTTCATGGAAGAAGGCGATACGATGCATCACTGTGTGTTTACCAATGAGTATTTTAATCGCAGGAACTCTTTGATCCTATCAGCAAAGTTACATGATGAGCGAATGGAGACGATTGAATTTGATCTCAAGAAGATGGAAGTAGTCCAGTGTCAAGGCAGGTTCAATGAGATCACTGATTATCACGACAGAATAGTGGGGTTGGTAAATAAGAATAAGAAGCTTATAAGTAAGTACACCCGCAACAAGTTGAATGTAGAACATTCAAGTAAAGCAGTATAATATGGCGAGACCTCAAAAAATGGGTTTAGAGTACTTTTCTTTCGATGTTGATATTTTCGACGATGAGAAGGTAATTCCAATATCAAGCGAGTTTGGCGCGAAAGGTGAATGTATTGTTGTCCGGGTCCTCTGTGCGATATACCGCAATGGTTATTTTGCAGAGTGTTCAGACGCCTTTATGTTCAAGATCGCAAAACAAGCCAATCTTCCACACACTCTCGTATCTGAAGTTATAGCCGGGTTAGTCAAGTGGGGATTTTTCGATAAGTCCGTGTTTGATTCGTTTGGTGTATTAACCAGTGCGGGGATACAAAAAAGATGGAAGCAAGCAACAAAAAAAAGAGTGCCGGTTGAGAATTTGGAATATTGGGTTTTGGACGGAAAAAGCAAGAGTAAACCAAAAAGTAAAGAGTTTCTTCCGGAAGAAACCCCCTTAAAACGTGCCGAAACTACACAAAGTAAAGTAAAGGAAAGTAAAGTAAAGGAAATAATATCTACTAACGTAGATATCCCTGAGTCCGAGAAGCAAGCTTCACGAACGCATATTGACTACAAGAAGATCGTTGAATTCTTCAATTCTGAGACAAAAGGTGTTTTTGGAGTTGTGAGATATCCTCTTTCATCCAAACGTCAGGATAGTATTCGTGCACGTATACGTGAACATGGGCAAGATGCTTTTATTGAGATGGTGCGAAAGGCCGCTCTCAGTGAATTTCTGAAAGGCAATAACAACAGGGGATTCCAGGCAACATTTGATTGGCTGATCCGGCCCTCTAATTTTCAAAAAACGATTGAAGGTAACTATGACAACAGGGACAAAGAAAATAAACGATCTAGTGCCGACATTGAGCGAATTCAGTGGCTTGCAAGAGAAGCAGAAGAAGCATTCTCAAAATGATATCGCAATACATGGCAGGTATGGGGATGGGAAGAAGTTCGCTGAAACATTCAACCCGGACCTGCAAAGGGCCTGCTCGGAGAATTTGCTGAGAACATTCACCGGTGATGCCCCTACGATTGCAGCATTGAGAAGCGCGTATCCTGAGAGGCAAGTGCGCGTGTGGATCCTGGCACAGCTTGAGAATCTGAACCAGTATGCCGGCACGAAGAACAAGATGGAGCCAGGCCAGATGAAGATGCTTGCAGAGATAATCATGACAGAGTACTTCTACCTGAAAGCTTCAGAGCTTCTGTTGTTCTTCTACCAATTCAAAGCAGGGAAGTATGGTGAATTGTATGGATCTGTGGACCCGTTACGCATATCATCGGCCTTGGTTGAGTTCGCGGCATATCGTCGTGATATGATCTTCCGGATCGAACAGAAACAGAAGGAGGAGCAGAAACAGGTAGAGGAAGAAAAACGAATTCAATCGGCAATAACATGGGAGGAGTACCAGAAGAGAAAAAGCGACCGAAAATGAACTTCAATCGCCTTTATTCTTTCGTTTGCACGATTTGTTGGTAGCAAGACAAATTTATGAAAAACAATTGAATAAATGGCAACAGAAGAGATAAATAAATATATTCAAAAGCGCTATGATCGATGGCTTGATTATGCATCATACCATTGCAGCTGTGCCGGGATCGCGGATGAAGCTATTGACGTGCTCAACGAGGTACTGCTTGATCTTCTGCAGAAGCCGGAATGTAAAGTTGTTGGCTTGTTGAAAAAGAAGTCTGGGCAATACACTGAGCTTGACTACTTCGTGTTGCGCATGATCAAATTGAATGCAACTTCTCCAACGTCGCCATACAGGCACAAGTACAAGCCAATACCGGTAGATTCTAACATCAGTTACTCTCAACTCGAAATCGAGGACCAGGAGAGTGACGACCATGACGCCCCTGGTGATATTGTTGAAAAGACAAGGATTGTCAGGAGCATATTTGATTCTCTGATAATATCCGATTATGCGAAGAGGGTGTTCATCTGGCGCTTTTTCCTCGGTGAGAAGTTCTCCGAATGGCCAGGGGTTGAAACAGAGAAGGAGCTCTTTGATGTCTACTACAAAGT
>CAYGHY010000180.1:0-3429 GCA_964349435.1 uncultured Oscillospiraceae bacterium | reverse complement strand
CCAAAGCCAAAAGAACTAATCTGCCCACACTGTGGAAAGAACGTTTATGAAGAAGAGATTGAAGAAAAGAGTAGTGACGCATAACTCCATCGAGGGATATCATCACTACCCGGATCCACCGAAAGAAGTTTCATTCCTGCAATATCCGCACAGACATTTATTTGAAATTCGCTGTCAGTTCGAAGTGAGTGACAGCAATCGCGAAGTTGAGATATTCATCCAGCAGAGCGCAATTGATATGATCATCCGTAAGCACTTTGGAAAGCCTGCGGAGTTTGGTCATATGAGTTGTGAGATGATTGGTGAGTGGATCCTCAATGAATTCGATAATTGTGTAGAAGTTGAAGTATTGGAGGACGGACATGGTGGAGCCATTATTCAAAGATAGCCTTAAAGTACACTTTGCCGGCATGGAGGACATGCCCAAAGCTGCATGCATGAATGCTGTAGGTGTGCAATATTACCTGTTCACATGCTATCATTTTGTCCTGGCCAGGATGAAAGGAAGCAAATCCCGAAAGCAGTACTACATACCCCGCCAGCTAGAAGAGTTTGGGAAGCATGTGATCATGGACTCCGGCCTCTTTACTCTCATGTTTGGGGCGGCCAAGGGGAAGAAAGACGAAGCTTTCATCATGAAGTGGATGGAGGAACTGGTCGGCTTCGTCAAGGAATCAGGGTTCAAAGGCACGTGTGTTGAAGTAGACTGTCAGAAGGTACTTTCACCCGATGCAGCATGGAGATTCAGAAAGAAGCTCCGCAACATGCTCCCGGATAACAGGATAATCAATGTCTTCCACCTGGAAGATGGTGCAGAAGGATTGGACCGGTTAATCGAGTTCTCGGATTACATTGCTCTGAGTGTGCCAGAATTCAGGATACACAAGTCAGGAACCTACAAGAAGGACATAAGCGCACTCACCCGTTACATAAAGCATAAGAAGCCAAATATCGACATCCACCTACTTGGATGCACCGATAATGAGATGTTACTTGAAAACAAGTTTTGCACCAGTGCCGACTCCACCTCGTGGAGCGCTATCATCAGGTGGCCAAATGTACCATTGATGTTACGCGGGAAAAGGCTTAAAAAGCATGTGAGCCAGATCAACGAAAAAGAACTTGTCGATCGGTACCGCGATATGATCATGGAGATCGCCGGAAAGTTCAACATGAACATCACTCCCAAATCAATGATCAATCACGCGAAGGTCTGCTTTGCGGGCGATATGTTTTTGCATGAATACGATTACTTACTTGGATACCAAAAATGAACGATATGTATAGAGTAAAGAAAAGACTTGAAATTTCAGCTGCTCACTCGTTGAAATTGTCTTACGAAAGTAAATGTGAGAACCTTCATGGTCATAACTGGATAATTGATATCTTCTGTCAATCGAAAGAGCTCAACGAGGATGGTATGGTAGTCGATTTCTCCCACTTGAAAGGTCAAATCCAAAACATCATGGATCATAAGAACCTGAACGAGGTGTTTGACTTCAATACGACAGCCGAGAACCTGGCCAAGTGGATCTGTGACAACGTGAGAAACTGCTACCGGGTAGATGTGCAAGAGTCTGAAAACAATATCGCGACGTATGAAAAAGATTAACGAGATATTTTACTCCCTGCAAGGGGAAGGTTATTATACCGGTAGCCCGGCCATCTTCGTTCGGTTTGCTGGCTGTAACTTGAAATGCCCGTTCTGCGATACCAGGCATGAGATTTACAAAACGATGTCTGACCAGGAGATCCTCTATCAAGTCACTAAGTACCCGGCCAAGCTTGTTGTTCTTACCGGAGGAGAGCCGGCCATGCAGGTGACAGCTGAGCTTGTGGACTTGCTGCAGTCTGCCGGCAAGTATGTATGCATTGAAACAAATGGCACCATACCGGTACCGGAAGAGATTGACTGGATCACCTGCTCCCCCAAAGGCAACTATGAGTTGAAAGTGAATTTCGATGAATTGAAGATTGTTTTCACTGGCAGCGTTGATCTGGAAGAGTACGAACGAAAGCAGTACTGCAACATGTACCTGCAGCCATGCTCAGGGAAGAATATTGAAGAAGTAATTGAATACATAAAAAGAAAGCCATGTTGGAAGTTAAGCTTACAAACACAGAAGCTGGTAGGGATACGGTAATATCGAAAGAGGTTGCTGAGCAGCATATCAGGGAAATATTTGAGTACATTGGAGAGGATCCAAACCGTATCGGGCTACTCGGTACGCCAGATCGAATCATCCGCATGTGGAAGGAGATATTCCGAGGGTATGATCCCCAGCAAAAACCGAACATCACAACATTCCCAAACGGAGAAGATGGATTGCTCTACAATGAAATGATCGTTGACACCGGTAGCTTCTACTCCATGTGCGAACACCACGCAATGCCTTTCTTTGGACGTTATTGGTTCTCATACATACCCGAGGTCGGAGGAAAGATCATCGGCCTATCCAAGATCGCCAGGATGGTCGACTATTGTTCAGCCAGATTGCAGATACAGGAACGACTCGTCACGGATATCGTTGAAGAGATAAGCGCGGCGCTCGGCCCAGGACCTCACAGCATCGCTCTGCTGATGAAAGGGGAACACCTGTGCAAGACGATGAGAGGCGTGAAGAAAAAGGGATACATGACATCCCAATGCTTGACCGGGAGCTTCAAGAAGATGGAACATCAAGCTGAGTTCTTCAATTTTGTGAATTCAAATCAATAATTATTAACTTTGCGGTAAATCATTTAGTATCGCCATAATGACTGAAACAGAAATGTACAAACAAATCATTGAAAAGCGACTTCAACGTAAACGTGATCAGCTAAAAGAAATTGAATCGATCATGCAGCAGGGTGAAGTCACACAGGCGGAAAAGAAAAGCTACATGGAAGTCAAGGCAGTTATCCTTGAGCTCGAAAATGTACTTGATCTTGCAGAGACACTGCTGAAACAATAACGACACACTGGCACACAGACACACAGACACAAAATCAATTCTTATTGCCTACCTTTGATTAGCCCTGACGATTACAGCCAGGGCTTTTTTTATGCCGTACTGAAAACATGCTCCAGAGTATATTTTAAACAAAAAGGGTGTATGGCTAGACCAACGAGGTATAACAAGAAAATAGTTGAGGACATTTGTGCACTTATCAGGGAGGATAGCTATACAGATGCCGAGCTCTGCAAAAAGGTAAACATTGCGGAGAGCACGTTCTATGACTGGAAGGCAAAGAAGCCGGAGTTTTCGGACGCAATTAAAAAAGCTGAAGAAGATTTCAACTCTCTTATCATCGTTGAAGCTAAAAGGTCACTGATAAAGCTCATCAAGGGGTACACAGTGCAAGAGAAAAAGACCGTTACGGCTGATACCGGGAAGAAAGATGATGACGGGAAGCCTATCGTTCGAGTAAAAGAGCATGCCGTTGTCG
>CAYGHY010000179.1:0-6197 GCA_964349435.1 uncultured Oscillospiraceae bacterium | reverse complement strand
ACATAATGCAATAAATAATGAACATATTCTTAACGAAATAAAGAGGACAGCTAAAGAAAATAGCGACAAACCCCTTGGGCGTGAAAGATTTGAATCCATTACAGGAATAAAACAATCGGATTGGTATGGCAAGTATTGGACTAGATGGAATGATGCTATAAAAGAAGCAGGCTATAAACCGAATTCATTCTATAAACAGTCTTATGATAAGGATTACCTTATTGAGAAATATATTGAGTTAATCCAAGAGATAAATAAATTTCCAACAAGTGGTGAAATAAGGTATAAAGCCACTAATGATAAAACATTTCCAAGTCATAATACATTTGAAAAACTTGGCAACATACCACAAAGAGCACAAAAGATTATTGAATACTGCGAAAAAAATGGAAAATCTCAAGAAATTATCGATATATGCCGTCCTATTTGTAGCAAAGCTAATGATGTTGCTATTAACGAAAGTGAATGTAGTAGAAAAAAAGAAAAGTACGGTTTTGTATATCTAATGAAATCCGGAAAGTATTATAAAATTGGCAGGAGCAATTCCACAGGTAGAAGACATTATGAACTGGGTATTTTACTTCCAGATAGATTGGAATTTATACATGAAATTAGTACTGACGATCCTGAAGGGATTGAAGAA
Organism: uncultured Oscillospiraceae bacterium; assembly: GCA_964349435.1. GTDB lineage: Bacteria > Bacillota > Clostridia > Acetivibrionales > DTU013 > CAYGHY01. Next base: position 5,554 of record CAYGHY010000179.1, on the reverse strand, counting down.
TACTGGCATAAAAGGTTTGCAGATAAAAGAAAAAATGGCGAGCGGTTTGAACTTACCAGCTTGGATGTTAAGGCGTTTAAAAGAAGGAAGTTCATGTAATGATATAATCCGTAGCTATACTATTTTAACAGATTTAAAACAATTATCTGAATATTCCTTTACCAGCTTTTTGTTATTATTTATTAATGCCGCATAAGTGCCCATTTTATCAACTTTCCCCATGAACCTTTGGGAGAAGAGCATACAAGCGTAATATATAAAACCGTTCTTTCTTAAATCTGTTTCAGCCAATGTCTGTAAGTAATCGGAGTATTCGTTCAGATTTTTCTTAAAGGTCTCCAGTACATTCATTGCAACATCCTCGCTGAATTCATTATCACCCAATGCCCATTGCAGAGAACTCATAAAAATGCCACCCGCTTCTTTGGATCATACTTTAACTTTGCTAGAGGAGCCAAGTTCCATGAGTTTAGCCATAACTAGGAGGATTCAGAAGTCCATTATCTGGCTGTTAAAATTTTCAAACTCTTCTTTACTGAGGACTCTTTGATTATCAGCCTCTAAATAGTCTTCGTATGTAGAAGCTTTAATTTTGGTAATATCACGGAGTAAGATAGCTAGGAACTCACCTATGTTCATCTTTTCTTTTTTAGAAAACAGCATAGCACCTATCTCCATTCTTTATAGTCTATACAGATAATACCACATAAACATAAAACGTGATATATTTATAGCCAAATTTTACAGCTTCTCATTTATCGCATCCTCCACCGACCGTTTCAAGCCTTTTTTCATTTCATCCGTAAATGATTTAAGGACATCAGAAATAGTCTGTATTGCTTCAAAAGAATACTGGTAAATCGCATTTTCTTTATCCTTTATCGCCAGCCGGATCTGGCTTTCCGGCACTTTGCGGCGGCGTAATTCGGCAATAGGCGGTACAAGACTTTTCTGCAAATTCTCATAGCCGCTGAGGGCTTTTTTCAGCTGGACAAAGTAGTTGGATAGCGCGAAAATAACAGATACCTCCAGTTTATTTTCTTTCGCTTTTTCCAGAGCTTCTTGAAAATAAGACAGCATACGCTGACTCTCGCTCTGGGGAAGCTTTTCTATGATCTGAACAAGCTGTTCCGCTTTCTGCACTGAAACCGCGATATCGTCCTTATCCCGAAATTCCGTTCTGCCGGACAAATATTCCACTGTCACATCAAAGTAATTTGCCAAATTCATGGCGAATTCAATATCAGGTATCCGTTTTTCCGTTTCATAGTTATTAATGGTCATGCGGCTGCAGCCAATGGCCGTTGCCAATTCCGCCTGGCTCATGCCTTTTTCTTCACGCAGCGTCTTTATCCGTGCACCGATCATTTTATACCACATCCTTATCATATCGTGTTGAATTCCGTCAACTGGGAAACCGGCCGGAAATGGCAGTTCAGTAAAAACGACCTGTACCGCCTGCGTGAGCTATCCGATAGTCTATGCAGAGAATATTGGCTTTCTGTCATTGATACAAGCAGAGGCTGGCAGCAGTCGGGCGAATACAGGGCGAAAGGAGCAAGCTGGGAACAGATGGTTGCTCAGGATATTACAGCTTGCTTGGAAAAGTTAGCAAATCGGCAGGACTTTCTGCACTATCTGGATGCGTTGGGTCTTGATGCCGATTTCGGCAGAGAATATCATGTTCCTTGTCTGCGAAAATGCCGCCGGGCGTTGTGGACTAAAAAAAGAAATGAGCTGTGAGAACAAAAAGCTCATGAGCTACGGAGATTTCTCCAAAGAGAATATTGAAAAAACTCTGCGGGTAAATGACAGGTTAACCCGGCAGGGCTGGAACGATTTTGAAGTCTTGCAGGACGTTTTACTGGAACTGGGCCGGATTCATTTTCCCGATGAATATACACGGTTACAGGATATGCATTTTAACAATATCAATTTTGATGGGGTTACCCGGCAGGAGATCGAGATACTTCTAAAACAGCGTGAACGGGAACGCCTTTCCCAAAAAGCAAGGCTGGAATATGAATTGCAATGGAATCGAAAGAATATGGTTCTTCCCTGCATTGCCGGCATTCTGGAGGAAGTGCTGCAATGGAAAGAACACTCTATAGCCGATAGCGGTATAGGCTGGACTTACAAGGATGAAGAAGAATTTGAAATATAGTGGAAATAACAGACAATCATTGCAGCATATGATTTTAGTACATTGAAAATTTCATAGGAGGGGGGGCAGGAAGTGAATATAATTGTCCACTATCCGAAAAGCTCGGAAAACATCCTGGCTTTACAAAAGCGGGTAGCTAAGATACATGCGCAGGCGGTTATCAGCTACATTCAAAAACTTTCCTGCCCCAAAGAGCAAAAGTTGCATTTATTAAAAGAGATTGAATATTCTTCGATATAACTTTTAGATATGCGGATGCCATTATCCAGCCCCGTTTGAGCCATTGTGTTACAATAGCATTTTCTATACAACGGGCTGCGTAGGTAGCTAATCTGGTGCCCTTGGATTGGTCAAAAGTAGTAATTGCCTTGATCAGGCCTATGGTACCTATGGAGATGAGGTCATCACTATCACTGTTGAAGGTGCTGTATTTTTTCACAATATGTGCTACAAGCCGGAGGTTCCTTTCAATCAGTGTATTTCTTGCATCCTCACTACCGCCTTTGTATGCCTCTATATATTTTTGTTCCTCCTCCACTGATAACGGCTGTGGAAATGAATTAGTATTTGAAACATAACCGGACAGGAAGAACATGCTACAAAGAACATCACTTATCACTGAAAACAAGAAGTGCAGCAAAGAAAGTACCCCCCAAAAATTGGTCACCATATAAGTATATGAAAATATCATTTAAAAATTGCCTGTACATTTTATAAGGTCAATCACAAAAAAAACACCATGAAAATTAACATGAAAATCTCTTTTGAGGGTATCTTCTCGGTTTCTAATAAGCTCGTCGCCAGATTTTTCACAAACCCGGCACGCTTTGCCACTTGTACCTTAGTTGTGCTTTCATTGACTCTACAGCAGCGTCAATTACGCCGGGAGAACTTGTTGAAAAGCACAGAGAGGTTAATCGCACGGACTATGAACTTGAATACTATATTAGAACTTGCTCATGCCGCCTGATAAATCCCAAGCAGGAAGTAAAAGATTGAGAGTGTTATAACTTGTAAGCCTGAGTATGTCTGCGATATTTTGATGGCGTCGTATTCATATGACGTTTGAAGGTGCCAATGAAGTAGCTGAGGTTATCAAAGCCAACCTCCATTGCTATTTCAAGCACTTTCAGGTCAGTGTCCTCTAGCATCCTGGCAGCTCTGCTGATTCTGTAAAAATTAAGATATTCAATTGGAGTTCTTTTGAAGTATTGTTTAAATAGCCTGCAAAAGTGACCTTCGCTCATCCCGGAATAAAAAGATATATCCACTGTGCTAAGTTTCTGTGAATAATTATCCTGCATGTACTTCAGCGCCGACTTCAGCCTCTCGCTTCTATGATGCCCTGAGCTGCTAACAATAGCTGGAACTAAAGGAGTGCTGTTTGCTAAAAGAAGTGCAAAGATGGCGTATAATTCGGACTTTGCCAGCAATTCATATGCGGGAGCTTTCCCGTGAACATGCTCTGCAGTTTTTAATAGCCTTAAAAGCAGCTCGCATTCCCATTTGTCAGCTCCGGTTATATGTCTCTTGAACACAAATCGGTTATTGGTAATTGGATCTATATATTTGGATTGAATCAAATCGTATGAACCGTTGTGCAGAAGTGAAGCATTGAAAACTATAGCCTTATAGGCGCATTCTGAGCCATCAAGCGGATACCCTGCATGTAATTCGCCGCTGTTTACAAAGATCCCTTCTCCTGCATGGACATTGAAATAGCCTGTGTCTATTTGGAAAATGGCTTTCCCCGAGGTCACCATAAGAAACTCAAGCTCTTCATGCCAGTGGCAGTCAAGCACAATACTTCCGGGAGATGACTCTATGGAGTAGGTGCTTAAAGGAAACAGAATGTCTCCGTGTATCCTATTCTCTTTTAATAATGCTCTATCCATATCAAAATCCTGTTATTATTAGTCAAAATATTATAAGAAATCTGAAAAAATTGTTAATATAATTGTATTATTTAGTACTGCTGATTGCAACATGATTTGAATATTATGTGATTTGAATGAGAGTGTTAACCGAATTATGAAAAATTAGAATATTGGGGGTGTGATAATGAAGTTTACAGACGGTTATTGGGAAGTCAGAGAAGGTGTCAATATTTCTGTTCCCGCAGAGGTCAGAGATATAAGCGTTGCTGGCGGAAAGCTTAAGCTATTTGCCTCGACAAGACCCATCAAACACAGGGGTGATACCCTCGGGGGACCTATGATGACCTTCGAGTACAGCTCACCTTTTCCGGACGTTATTTGCGTGAAGATCTATCATTTTATAGGCACAGCTGCAAAAGGACCTGCCTTCGAACTGAACAGGGAGGTAGGCTTTCAGCCACAGATCGTGCAAGATGAAGAAGCAATTGCATTAACCTCAGGCAGATTAAGCGTGGTAATTAAAAAATCCGCAGGCTGGGCTGTGAGTTTTTTGTATGACGGCAAACGTATTACAGGCAACGCCCACAGAAATACCGGTTATATTACCGTTTCCGGAGAGGGTCCATACATGCGCGAGCAGCTTGACCTTGGAGTGGGGGAATGTGTATATGGTCTTGGTGAACGTTTCACTCCGTTTGTCAAGAATGGGCAGAGCGTAGATATTTGGAATGAGGACGGTGGCACAAGCAGCGAGCAGGCGTATAAGAGTATTCCTTTTTATCTTTCGAATAAGGGTTATGGGGTGTTTGTCAATCATCCTGAGAAGGTTTCCTATGAAATAGGTTCCGAAAGTGTCTCGAAGGTGCAGTTCAGTGTATCGGGAGAGTACCTGGAGTATTATGTCGTCGGAGGCGGATCTCCGAAGGCAGCTCTCGCCAATTATACGCTTTTGACCGGAAAGCCTTCGCTGCCGCCAGCCTGGTCATTTGGCTTGTGGCTCACTACATCGTTTACCACCAGCTATGATGAAAAGACAGTTACAGGTTTTATTGAAGGGATGGAGGAGAGAGGGCTGCCTCTGCATGTCTTCCATTTTGACTGCTTCTGGATGAAGGAAAACCAATGGTGTGACTTTGTATGGGATAAGGATGTTTTTCCCGATCCGGAGGGTATGCTGAAGCGGCTGAAGGACAGGGGATTGAAAATATGTGTCTGGATTAACCCATACATTGCGCAAAAATCGAAATTGTTTGATGAAGGCATCGAGAAGGGGTACCTTGTAAAGAAATCGGATGGAAGCGTGTGGCAGTGGGATAAATGGCAGGCAGGCATGGGGCTTGTGGATTTTACTAATCCTGCCGCTGCCGGTTGGTTTAAGGCTGAGCTTAAAAAGCTTATGGACATGGGTGTTGACTGCTTCAAGACAGATTTTGGTGAACGAATACCAACTAATGTAGTTTATTTTGATGGCTCAGACACATATAAAATGCACAACTATTATACATTTTTGTAC